>QNFN01000032.1 GCA_003645555.1 Gammaproteobacteria bacterium
AGGGCCACCGACAGGGCCAGCGCGGGAAGCGCGGATACAAGCAGACGTTTATTCATTATATGAATACCTTTCGCTCTGGTGGTGTATAGCCAAGCTCTGGGCCTGGCCGTTATTCGCTGCCCGCCCCTGGGCTTGCCGTAGTAAAACCGACCGCCTGCCGCCACCGATCAGCGTGGCCGGCGATGCAGCTGGTGCGATTTCGTGGCTGGAACTGGCGGGACCCCGCCTCCCTGTTCCGTAACGCGATTATTGTCAACGTAGTCCATTTTCACCATCAGCGCCCGCGTGTCCATTGACGGAACGCAATAACAGCCGGGATTTCACCGCCTTCAAACCTCCAGTCGGAGCACTTTGCAGGCGTTGTCGGTGGTCTGTCGGGCCACCTCGCCAGGGTCTGTTTCGCGCAGCCGGGCTAGCGTGGCGAGCACCTCGGGCAGGTACTCCGGGCTGTTGCGCTCACCTCGATGGCTGGCAACGGTCAGGTCCGGAGCGTCAGTCTCGAGCACCAACGCCTCGACCGGGAGTTCCTTCGCAAGCGCATGCAGTCGACGCGAATGATCGTAGGTCAACATACCGCCGAAGCCGAGACAGAACCCGAGTTCGAGGTACTGCCCTGCCTGCTGCAGGCTGCCATTGAAGGCGTGGACGATACCACCAGGCACTCGAACCCGGCGTAGCGCGGCGAGCACGTCATCGTGGGCCTTGCGCACGTGCAGCACCACCGGCAAGCCGGCAGCGCGGGCGATGGCGAGCTGGGCCTCAAACAACACCTGCTGGCGATCGCGGTCGATATCGGAGACGAAGAAATCCAGGCCGATCTCGCCGACGGCAACGACATCACCAGCGGCCAGCGCGGGCGCGAGTGCGGCGACATCCGCATCTGCGTGACGCGCGGTGAAGACCGGATGCAGACCGTAGGCCGCGTACAGGTCGGCGTGAGCAGCACACAAGGCCCGCAGACCGGGCCAGCTGACGGCATCGACGGCCGGAACGACGAAGCCACCGACACCCGCGGCACGACTGCGCGTAAGTACCTCGTCACGATCGGGATCGAACGCATCGACATCGAGGTGGCAGTGGGTGTCGATCAATTCCACCGATATATTCTCCGGGCGGCGCATCTCCATTCATTGTAGGAGCGGCGCTCCGCCGCGACCGGTCTCGCCGAAGGTCCAGCGGACCGGTACCCCGTTAGCATATAAGCTGTTCCCTCTAGAGAGGAGAGGTGCCTCATGATCCGGCTTTCCGTTTCACCGCCCGGTTCAACAACCGCGCCGCCGCCACCATGCCGAAACAGGCCGTGACGGTAACGACCGAGCCGTAGCCGGAATCGCAGTCGAGCGTCTTGCCGTGGACCCCGGGCTTACGGTGGCTGACGCTGCCATCGGGACGCGGGTAGAGCGGCTGCTCGGTGGAGAAGACACACTCGACGCCGAAGCGGCGTTTCGGGTTCTTGGTCCAGCCAAACTCGCTGCGCAGTCGCGAGCGTACCTTGGCTGCGAGCGGGTCGTTCCAGGTTCGACTCAGGTCGGCCGTGGCCACCGCGGTCGGGTCGGTCAAACCTCCGGCACCGCCAGTGGTGATGACCGCGATCTTGCGCCGGCGACAGAACTGGATCAGTGCCGCCTTGAAGCGGATGACGTCGATGGCGTCGACCACGCCATCGAGGCCGTCGCCGAGATGACGTTCTAGCGTCGCCGGAGTCAGCGGTTCATCCAGCGCTTCGACCACGCAGTCGGGGTGGATGGCGGCAATCCGTTCCGCCATCACCGCGACCTTGGAACGACCGACAGTGCCATCCAGCGCATGCAACTGACGGTTGACGTTGGAGAGCGCGACATCGTCGGGATCAATCAGTCGCAGCCGCCTGACACCGCTACGTGCCAATGCCTCGGCGGCCCATGAGCCGACCCCTCCGAGACCGACAACACAGATCGCCAGATCGCGGATCACCCGCGTCCCGGCATCGCCGTAAAGCCGGTGCACGGCAGCGAAGCGTGCCTCATCAGGATCGTCCTGAACCGGATCACTGGCGTCATCCATCTCCACCTCCTGCCAAGCCACGACGGCCGATTGGCCGCGGCAACAAACCTCCGGCATTCTTTACAGCCGCGACGTGGCTGTCTACCGTGTGCGGGCACGCCGACGTACCGGCAAAGGAATCATGCCGCCCCCGCGGAGTCGAACCCCTCCATGCACGCCACTTTACTTAAACGCGTTGCGCTCCCGCTCGCGATCCTCGCGGCCGCGATCACGCTGTTCCTGTGGCTGCGCGCGACCAAACCGGTGCAACCGGCGCCGACACCGCAGGAAAAGACGTGGCGGGTCGAGGTGGTGGAGGCCAAGCCGGCACGCCGAGTCCCGTCACTGACCCTCTACGGCCGCGTCGAAACACCCACGCGGGTCCGCCCGGCCGCACCTGGCGCAGGCGTGGTCGCCGAAGTGCCGGCACGTGAGGGGCAGCGCTTCGAGGCCGGCTCGCTGCTACTGGCGCTCGACGCACGTGATTTTGCCCCGGCCGTGGCCCAGACCCGTGCCGAACTCGCTGATCTCGACGCCCAGATCGAGGCTGAGCGGCTGCGTGACCGTGCCGATCGGGAAACGCTCGCCCAAGAGACCCGTCTGCTCGCCCTGGCCGAATCGGCCGTGACCCGCGTCACCCGGCTCAAGAGCCAGAATCTCGGTTCCGAAACCGCGCTCGACGACGCCGTCAGCGCTCTTGGCCGGCAGCAGCTTGCCGTGACCATGCGCCGCCTCGCCGTCGACAGCGCGGACGCCCGCCTGCGCCAGCTCGAAGCGCGCCGCGCGCGCCAGCAAGCGTTGCTCGACACGGCCGAGTTGGCATTCCAGCGCAGCCGCATTGTGGCCCCGTTCACCGGTATTGTCGCCACCGTCCATGTTGCTCCGGGCGACCGCGTGCAAACCGGCAACGCGCTGCTCGAAATCTACCCGGTTGATGACCTCGAGGTACGCGCGCGGGTCCCCCAGCGCTATCAGGAGGAGTTGCTGGCGGCCCTCGATGGCGGTGTACCGCTGCACGCCCGGATCGGTGGCAGTGATCTCGAGCTGCCGCTGCTGCGGGTCGCCGGTGTCAGTGACCCGAGCGGCATCGACGCCTTCTTCCGCCTGCCGGCCACCACTGGAATACGCCTCGGCGCACTGCTCGATCTGGTCCTGCTGCGCCCGGCGGTTGACGATGCCGTCGCCGTGCCTTACCAGGCGCTTTACGGCAATGGCCGCATCTACCTGCTGCGCGATGGCCGCATGACCGGGATTGATGTCGAAGTACTCGGCCCGGCGGCCGATGGCGATGCCTCGTTGGCGCTGGTGCGTGGCACTGGCATCGCCGCCGGTGACCGGGTGATCGCCACCCACCTGCCGAATGCCATCGAAGGCCTGTCGGTGCAGCCGCTAGAGCCGTGAGCCACCAGCGCGACCTGCTCGGCAGGTTCGCCCACCATCGAGTGGCGGCGAACCTGCTAATGGTACTCATGTTGTGTGCCGGGATATTCGCCTTGCGCCAACTCAACGTCCAGTTCTTTCCCGATTTCGAACTGGAGGTCGTCACCGTCACCACACCCTGGAGCGGTGCCAGCTCGGAAGATGTAGAGACCGGCGTCACCATCCCGCTCGAACAGCGACTGCGCACCGTCGACCACCTCGAGGAGATGACCTCGACCTCGGCACCTGGCCTGTCCGGCATCACGCTGGAGTTCAACGAAGGGACCGACATGGTCCTGGCACTGGAGCAGGTCAAGCAGCGGGTCGATGAATTCACCAACCTGCCCGGCGATGCCGAGGATCCGGTCGTGATTCACCCGGCCCGCTATGAGCCGGTTGCCCGGCTGCGCCTCAGTGGCGTCGATGACCGCGGTGAACTTCGTCGACTCGCGCGGCGCTTCGAACGCGAACTTCTGGCACGCGGCATCGACCGGATCGACATCAATGGCCTGCCTGAGGAAGCGATCAGAATTGCCTTTGATCCCGCTGACCTGCAGCGGCTCGGGCTCGACCTGGCCGCCGTCGCGGAACGCATCGACCACCTCAGTCGCGACCTTCCGGCCGGTCTTGCCGGCAGCGACGACAGCGCACGTGAGCTGCGCAGCCTCGACCAGCGCCGTGACCCGGCCGGTTTCGCCAACCTGCCGCTGGTCGGTGAAGGGGCGGCACGGATCAACCTCGGTGCGGTCGCCACCATCGCCCGTCAACCACTCGAACGGCAGCCGGAGATCAGCGTCGATGGCCAACGCACCGTGGTGCTGCAGCTGTCACGTACCGCGGCCGGTGACTCCCTGGCCGCCGCACGCACCCTCGACGCCTGGTTCGACGAGACGCTGCCGACGTTGCCGCCGACCGTGCAGCTCGAGGTTTTCAGCAAACACTGGGAGCTGATTCTCGACCGCATCAACGTACTGCTGAAAAATGGCGCCGGCGGTCTGTTGCTGGTACTGGTTACCCTCTACCTGTTCCTCTCGGCCCGCGTCGCCTTCTGGGTTGCGGTCGGCATCCCGGTCTCGTTCATGGCGACGCTGGCGGTGCTCTACCTGGCCGGCGGTAGCATCAACATGGTCAGCCTGTTCGCGCTGATCATGGGCCTGGGCATCATCGTCGATGACGCCATCGTCGTTGGCGAGGACGCCCAGGCGCACTACGACATGGGCGAGGAGCCACTACGTGCCGCCGAGGGTGGTGCCCGACGCATGCTCGGCCCGGTCATGGCCTCGTCACTGACCACCGTGGCCGCGTTCCTGCCGCTGATGCTGATCGGCGGCATCATGGGCAACATCATGTCGACCATTCCGTTGGTGATCGTCAGCGTGATCTTCGCCTCACTGATCGAGAGTTTCCTGATCCTCCCCGGTCACCTGCGCGGCGCTTTCCGCCATGCCCACCACCGCCGGCGCGCCACCCGTGAACGTCTCGATGCCGCGTTCGAGCGCTTCCGCGACCGTCGCTTCCGGCCGCTGGTCGACCGGGCCCTGCAACACCGCGGGACGACGTTGGCGCTGGCCGTTGCCGCACTGGTGGTGGCGATCGGCCTGCTCGCAGGTGGCCGACTGAGCTGGGTTTTCTTTCCGTCACCGGAATCGACCACGGTGCACGCCAACGTGCGCTTTGTCTCCGGCACCCCGCGCGCCACGGTCGACCGTTTCCTGACCCATCTCGAGAAAACGCTGGCGACAACCAATGCCGAGCTCGGGTCCGAGGTCGTCCACACCCACTACGTCTCGCACGGCGCCTCGACCGGACGCGGACGGGCGCGTACCGGTGAGCGCCTCGGTGCCATCTTTGTCGAACTCGTGCCACCGGATGCTCGCGACATAAGCAACCGCACGTTTATCAATGCCTGGCGTGGACGCATCGTCGTGCCACACGGCGTCGAGAACTTCACCATCACCGAGGAGCGCAGCGGCCCGGTCAGCCGCGACCTGGAAATCCGGTTGGCCGGCGACGACCCGGAACGCGTCAAACAGGCGTCCCTGGCACTGGGCGAGGCCCTGCGCGCCCTGCCCGGGGTCAGCGCCATCGAAGACGATCTGCCCTATGGCCGAGAACAGCTGATCTACAAATTGAGCGCAGCGGGCCAGGCGCTCGGCCTGACCATCACCGGGCTCGGCCGCCAGCTCCGTGCGGCCTACGATGGGCTGCTGGTGCAGCGCTTCCAGGACGGTCCCGACGAAGTCGAGGTACGGGTCGAGCTGAACCGTGACACCCAGCGCCGCATGCGCCACCTCGACCAGCTGCCGATACGGCTCCCGGATGGACGCTTCGTACCGCTCGGCAGCGTCGCCCTGTGGACCTCGAAGCGTGGCTTCGAGACGTTGCGCCACGCCGACGGTCGCCTTGCCGCGACGATCTCGGCCGACATCGACAGCACAGTCAACAACACCGAGCGTGTCACCCGTGCGCTGGCGGCCGAAACCCTGCCGCAACTTGCCGCGATGTATGGGGTCGAGTTCTCGCTCGAGGGCGGCTCGGCACGCCAGGCCGACACCCTCGGCGACATGCGAACCGGCATGCTGCTCGGCCTGTTGCTAATCTACGTGGTGCTCGCCTGGGTGTTCAGCTCCTACGGCTGGCCGTTGCTCGTCATGACCGCGATCCCGTTCGGCCTCACCGGAGCGGTGTTCGGCCACTGGCTGCTCGGCATGGACCTGACCATCCTGTCGCTGTTCGGTTTCTTCGGGCTGTCCGGCATCGTGGTCAATGATTCGATCATCCTGGTCACCTTCTACCAGCGCCTGCGCGATGAAGGCTGTGCGGTACACGAGGCACTGGTCGAGGCCGCGTGCCAGCGCCTGCGCGCGGTGCTGCTGACCTCGCTGACCACCATCGCCGGATTGACCCCGCTGCTGTTCGAGACCTCGACCCAGGCGCAGTTCCTGATCCCGATGGCGGTATCGATCGCTTTCGGACTGGCCTTCGCCACGCTGTTGATCCTGGTGGTGCTGCCGACGATGCTGTCGCTCTACGAGGAGGTGCACACACGCTCCACCACGCGAGAAGAGCCGCCTACTGCGACGGAGACGACCTGACCCGGGTCAGCGCACGACCGCGGCCCCGCGTTTACCCTTGGCTCCCCTGCCCCCATTCCCGAGGTGACGACAATGGACGACCGCACCCGCACCGAGATCGAGGCGACCGCCTTTCGCGGCCTGGTCGAGCACCTGCGCCAACGTAGCGATGTACAGAACATCGACCTGATGAACCTGGCCGGGTTCTGCCGCAATTGCCTGGCCAAGTGGTATCGCGCCGCGGCCGCCGAACGCGATGTTGAGTTCAGCGATCTCGAGGCACGCGAAATCATCTACGGCATGCCATTCGACGAGTGGAAGGCGCAGCACCAGACGAAAGCGACGGCGGAGCAGATGGCACGCTTCGAGGAGACCAAACCGCAGCACGCCAGGATCAGCGGGCACCGGTAGCTGATATGCGGTGATCGCCAGGTGATGGTGTAGGGTCGCGCCGCATGATCAGCGGTTGGGATGGCCATTCCGGATCGCGGCCACCCGCGGGGCATAAAGGGGCTGCTCCTACCCAGGGGAGCCGGTTTTCACCCTTTCAACGCACCCGTCCGGTCAACTCACAAACAGGGTCAGCACCCCGGTATAGCCGTAGAGGCGACCGTTGTAGATTTCGCCGTTGGCGAAAAAACCGACCAGCGGGAAGCTGCCAAGGGCATCCTGAATGATGCGCAATTCCTCGGACTGGTCGCCGAACTGGTTACGTCCGCGCCCGACGCAACTGACGTAGACCCCGCCGCGTACCTCGTACCCGTCAAGGCGCTGCGCCAACCGGGCCAGCATCCGCTCCAGATCCTCGCGTGCGGAGTTGCCGTCACGCCGGCAGAACATCAGCTGTGCCTGCCCCTCGAGGTCGTCACCAACGGCGACCACTCCGCGCTGCGCATCGAGCCCGACCAGGTTGCGTACCAGGTAGTCACCGGTGTCGGTGTGCGGGACCGGCAATGCGGCAAAGATGTAGCCACCGAGGCGCTGCAGGTCTCGCGCGATCACCTCGCCGACGTCTTCACGCATCACCTCCAGTGCCGGCCGGCCATCAAGACGGATGGCGATGTTGCGATGAACCTCGGTCAGCGCATGGATCGGACCGATCGGGGTGACCCCCTGGGTGTGGTCGGTAACGATGCCGACCAGCGGATCGAGCAACACGCCAGAGAGGCTGCCGCGACGCAAGACACCGGCGACCTGCACGTGGTCGGTTTCGGAGGCGCTGAGGCCACCATTGACGAAGCCGACGCCTTCATGGGTAACGATCTGCTGCAGCAACAGCGGGGTGGCGGCGTCCGTCGGATCTCCGTGCAGCAGCGCAAAGGCTCCGTTCCGTCCTGCCAGCCAGTCACTCATCGAATCAGGCCACCGGTCACCATCCGGCGCCACCACGTGGTAATGCTCCGCCGGGATGTCCGTCACCAGCAACGCCAACCCCGGAGTGTCGTAGATTTCACGGCCGCTGATGCACAGGCCGTCGCCGACGGTGCCGACCCAGGTGATCCCTGGCGCCGAGGCCCGCAATGCATCCAGCACTTCACCCAGCCGACCGCCGATCGCACCCGTCGCATAGACCAGGCCGAGCGAGGCCTCCGCTGGCAGCGGGTCGAGCTCAGTAAGGCAGCGAAGCGCGAGTGTGGCCGGGGCATCGCCATCGGCCCAGGCAAACGGGAACAGTGCCATCGTGATCCCTGGCGCAGTTGCAGAGTCGCTCAGGGTAGTGACCTCTGGCCAACGCAACACTGATCGAGGTCAGCCCCAAGGCAAGAGGCTCATCAGTAGGTGTGCGGCGCAGAGCCGTTCGGCCATTCGACGGGTCCGGCCTTTATCCGCCCGAGCTGGAATGACCCGGATCATTGGCGCAGGACGCCAATAATCACTACCGTGTGCGCGTGGATGACCTGCTGCACTACTTCGCCTACGGTTCCAACCTGCACCCGGCACGCATGCGCCTGCGCGTTCCCAGTGCCCGACCGCTCGGCTACGCCGTACTGACCGGCCACCAGCTGCGTTTCCACAAGCGGTCGTACAAGGATGGTTCGGCCAAGTGCGATGCCCACTACACCGGGCATTCACAGGATCGCATCTACGGCGCCGTCTACAGCCTGGCCGCCGCGGAGAAAGCGGCGCTGGACACCATCGAGGGGCCGGGCTATGAAATCGCCGAACGTGTGGTGATCCGTGATGGCCGCCAGCAGGCTGTGTTCCTCTACCGCGCCCGACCGGAGGCGATCGCCACCGACCTGCAGCCGTTCGACTGGTATCACGCGTTGGTGGTTGCCGGCGCCCGCCACCATGGGTTGCCGCCAGCCTACATCGAGTCCCTGGCCGAGATACCGTTCCAGGCCGACCCGGACAGCGCACGTGCCAGCCATGAACTGGCGCCGCTGCAGTCCGCGTGAGTGCACCACCCCATGCCGATGTCGCAGCGCTGATGCATCATCTGTTCACCGCGCCGTTCGTTATCGACCTCGGCATGTCCCTGGACGGGTTTGCCCCGGCCGCTGCGAAAGCGTGCTCGAATTCGCGCCGCGCCATTTGCAGCAAGACGCTACGTTCACGCCGGGGTGGTGGCGACCATGGCTGACCACACGGCCGGGGTTGCGGCGGCGACACTGGTCGGAGATGGTGAGACGGTGCTAACGACCGAGTTCAAGATCCACCTGCTGCGCGCGGGACGCACCTGCGCTACGTAGGCGAAGTGCTGAAGCCCGGCCGGCGACTGACTGTCGCCGAGGCCACGGTGCACGCCAGCAATGACAGCGGCGAACAACTGGTGGCCAAGGTCAGCGCAACGCTGGCGGTGGTTACGGCCGCCTGGTCGTTGCCGACCGACGCCGAAGGTCAGTCCGTCTAGTTCGCCCGCGGGCGGGCCCCATCATCACGACCGTCGAGGCGCGCTGCCAGCGTCTGTGCCGGGGCATAACCGCTGATGGTTTCACCGGTCTCGGTGATCGAGTATGGCGTCCCGGTCAGGCCGAGCTGCACGGCGAGATCCATGTGCTCACGGACCGGGTTGGGGCAATCGCCGCGTGGCAGAGGCTGGCCTGCCTTGGCTCGGGTCATGGCCTCGTTACGGTCATCGGCACACCAGACGTCGACCGACTTGCGGAAGGATTCCGAGTCGGGGCCGGCACGCGGGTAGAGCATGTAACGGACGCGGATACCGAGGGCGTTGATCTGGCCCATCTCCGCGTGCAAGCGACGACAATAGGGGCAGTCGATGTCGGTGAATGTGGTCAGCGTATGCTTGACCTTCCCCTCCGGTTCGAAAATCACCATCTTCTCCTCAGGCATCGAGGCCAGCAGTTTCAGACGCGCCTTGCTGACCACCGGTTCCGTCAGATCGGTTCCGTTTGCCAGGTCGATCAGCCGGCCCTGCAGTGCCAGGCGGGCATCGCCGGTGACGTAGACCACCTGAGTGCCAATCACCAGCTCGTAGAGGCCCGGTATCGGCGATGGTGCGATACGGTCGGGCGTCACGTTGGGAAGCCGCTCGGCCAGGGTGGCACGCAACCGGTCGATCTCGTCCTCGGCAGCGAACAGGCCGGTGGCCAGGGTGCTGCCTAGCAGCAGGGCGAGCAGACGTTTCATCGTGGTGTCCTCAAGCGGTAACGGTCGGAGGGCGGGTTGCGTGCCTGATCAGAGTCGTTCCGTCGTAAAAGGTTCAGCGGCGGACCGGCGACGAAGCATAGCAAATCAGTGCCTCAAAGCGATTGCAGCTTGGCGTAGGCGAGCATCAGCCACTTGGTGCCGACATCACGGAAGTTGACCTGCACGCGGGCGTTGGCGCCATCACCTTCGAGCCCGAGTACGACACCGTCGCCGAACTTTTCATGGGCCACCGGCTGGCCCAAACGGAACGGAGCGGATGGCTGGGCACGCGCCGTGACCGGACGTGTGACGGTACCGCGCAGGCGCACCTCATGCAGCAACTCGGTCGGGACCTCGGCGATGAACCGCGACGGTGGCGCCACGCTCTCGTTGCCGTGCAGCCGGCGCCGCTCAGCATAGGTCAGAAACAGGTGAC
>QNFN01000033.1 GCA_003645555.1 Gammaproteobacteria bacterium
ATCATGGCCCCGGCTGGTCCAGGCACGCCTGGACTTGCGCTTCACTCAAGGAATAGCCACGGCTATTCCTTTCCCTCCAGCGCGGCGCCCAGTCGCACCTCTCCCGCGCCGGCATCCGTGATGCTGGTGCCATATACGGGCTAAACACCATGCCCCGAAAGCCACGCAAACCAAAACTCGCCGTCTGGAAGTTTGCTTCCTGTGATGGCTGCCAACTGAGCCTGCTCGACTGCGAGGATGAACTGCTCGCAGTGGCCGACGCCGTCGACATCGCCTACTTTCCCGAGGCGACCCGTGCCGTGCTGCCCGGACCCTACGACATCTCACTGGTCGAGGGATCGATAACCACCGCACATGACGCCAAGCGCATCAAGGCCGTGCGCAAACAGTCAAAGCTGCTGGTCACCATCGGTGCCTGCGCCACCAGTGGCGGCATCCAGGCACTGCGCAACTTCGCCGATGTCGCCGACTACAGCCGCATCGTCTATGCCCACCCGGAGTACCTTGACGCCCTGGCCACCTCGACGCCGATCGCCGACCACGTCGCGGTGGATCTTGAACTGCGCGGCTGCCCGATCGACAAGGGGCAGCTGCTGGCCACCCTGGCGTCGCTGCTGCGCGGCCGCGTGCCGGTGCTGCCCGACCACAGCGTTTGTGAGGAGTGCAAACGTCACGGCAACATCTGCGTCACCGTCGCCCACGGCACCCCGTGCCTCGGGCCGGTCACCCTGGCCGGCTGTGGCGCGCTCTGCCCGCGCCACCGACGCGGCTGCTACGGCTGTTTTGGCCCGGCACCGACCGCCAATCCGGTCGCGCTGAGCACCCGCCTGGCCGAACTCGGCCAGTCATCTGAACAGCTGGTACGTCTCTACCGCGGCTTCAATGCCAACGCCAGCACGTTCCGCGACGAGAGCAACCGCCATGAGTCGTAGGACCATCTCCGTAGATACTCTGGCGCGCGTCGAGGGTGAAGGTGCGCTCGACCTGGTGATCCGCGACGGCAAGGTGACCAAGGCCGACTTCCGCATTTTCGAACCACCGCGCTTTTTCGAGGCGTTCCTCCACGGGCGCGACTTCCGCGAGGCCCCGGACATCACCGCGCGCATCTGCGGCATCTGCCCGGTCGCTTACCTGATGAGCGCCTGTCACGCCATGGAATCGATCTGCGGCGTCACTGTCGACGGCCCGCTGCGCGAGCTGCGCCGGCTGCTCTACTGCGGGGAGTGGATCGAGTCGCACGTGCTGCACATGTTCATGCTCCACCTGCCGGACTTCCTCGGCTACCAGGACGCGATCGCCATGGCCAAAGACCATGGCGACCTGGTACGCCGCGGCCTGCGCATGAAAAAGATCGGCAATGCCCTGATGACCCTGACCGGCGGTCGCGAAATCCATCCGGTCAACGTCCGTGTCGGTGGCTTCTACCGTGCCCCCGAAAAGAGCGAGCTTGACGCCTTCATCGACGACCTTGCCTGGGGTCTGGAGGCCGCCGAGCAGACGGTCACCGACCTGGCCAAACTCGACTTCCCCGAGTTCGAGCAGGACTACCATTTTCTTGCCCTGCGTCACCCCGACGAGTACGCCATCACCGAGGGGCGACTGGTTTCGAACAAGGGTGTCGACGTATCGGTCCCCGAGTACGACGACATCCTGACCGAACACCACGTCGAGCACTCAAATTCACTGCAGAGCGAGTTCCTCGACGGCGAGCGCGCCCATCTCGGCCCCCTCGCCCGCCTCAAGGTCAACCACGACAAGCTGACGCCGCGGGCGCTGAAGGCGGCTGAATCGGTCGGTCTCGCCGAGGGTTCGAACAATCCGTTCAAGAGCCTGCTGGCACGCGCCGTCGAAACAGTATTTGCCTTCGAAGAGTCGCTGCGCATCGTCGAGGGTTGGCAGCGGCCTGAGCAACCGTACGTGGAAACCGTGCCGCGTGCCGGCACCGGCTCCGGCTGCACCGAGGCGCCGCGCGGTCTCTGCTACCACCGCTACACCCTCGATGAGGGCGGCCTGATCACCGACGCCAAGATCGTCGCGCCGACCTCGGTCAACCAGCGCATCATCGAATCCGACCTGCGACTCGTCGCCCAAGCCAATCTCGACCTCGACGACGAGGCGCTAAAGTGGCGCTGCGAGCAGACGATTCGCAACTACGACCCGTGCATCTCCTGCTCGGCGCACTTCCTGAAACTGAACGTCGACCGCCAGTGAACCTCTTTGTAGGTCGGGCTTCAGCCCGACAATCTTTTCATGTGGGTCGGACTTCAGTCCGACACAAACGACCACGCCGGGCTGCAACCCGACCCACAACGCCATGGCCAAACCCCTACTGATCGCCGCCGGCAATCGCTGGCGCCGTGACGACGGCATCGGCCCGGCGATCGTCGACCGGCTGGCCACGCAGCTTGGTGACCAGGTCGACACGCTCCACATCTCCGGCGAGGGTGCCGGCCTGATCGACGCCTGGGACGGTTATGACGAAGTGTGGCTGTTCGATGCCGCAGCGGCCGCCGGTCAGCCGGGGCGCACCACCTGCATTGAGGCTCACCACGACCCGGTTCCGGCCGTACTCTGCCACCACTCCACTCACCGTTTCGGGGTTTGCGAGGCGATCGAGATGGCGCGGGTGCTGGAACAGCTTCCTGAACGGCTGGTGCTGATCGCCATCGAGGGGGAGTATTTCGGCGAAGGCGAGGGACTCAGTGAAGCCGCGGCATCTGCCGCAGGCCATGTGGCCAATCGGCTCGTACTGGAGTTGGGCAACACGCCTAATGCACTCTGACCCGACCGCGTGAACGGCTTCTCAGGCCACATCAACTATTTGGCTAGTCGCCGCCGAATACCGCGTCGAGTTCCGGGAGCAACTTCCTGACCGTGGCGACATCCTCGGACGGCGCCGACGACATGGCACGGATCGACGCCATGGACTGCTCCATCATCGCCAGCATCTGCTGTTTCTGTTCGGGCGTCATGTCGGGGCTCGCCTCGATCTCGGCCCGAGCCCGACGCATCTCCTCTGCAACCCCGGGCTGCTCCTGCGTCATCTTGACTGACATGTAAGCGGTGACGACACGCTGGGCGACGCTGATCCATGTCTCGACAGAATCGAAGCCATGTTTACGCAGGATCACCATGGCCTGGTCGATCTCAGCCTGGCTGCGGGCGTAGGCAGTCAGGTCAGCCGGTGGCCCCTCTTTCCCGGTGTTCTTGCCGAAGGTCGCCTCGAGATCATGGAGGGCCCCGATGGTGCCGCGTACCTGCGCTTCGGTCAGCCCGGCGCCCTGAGCCACGCCCTGGACGAGGACGATCAGCAGCATGGCCAGCATCGTGAGGTGACGAGGTGTATGCATGGCGACTCCAATGATACGAAGGCCCCGGACCCTGAGTATGGTCACGATCCCGCCACCTGTCGCGTCGCCTGGCAACCGGGCGAGCTGCGGTGATGGACTCGTACCGTCACGGCGGTTTATCTTCAACAACCTATGACCCCCTTCTCCCGCATCCCGGGCCTGCTGCTTCTGGCACTGACCACCGCCCTGCCCCTGCCTGCCTCGGCGTTGCCGATGGAAAACGGGGAGATCGGTACGACGTCGTCGTTATATCCGCTGCCACCGGTCTACGCCATCCACGAAGACAACTCGGTCACGCTGCGTCTCTGCTACAACTGGTCGTGCGCGACCCGTGAAACCGTGTTCTTCAGTGCCAAGGAGATGGCTGGCGTCAAGGAAGAGATGGCCGTCTGCTCCGGCGACTCGCTGCACGACCGGCTGCAACGACTGCGCATCGGCGTCTGGCAGATGGAGGCGTTAGCCGAACGATTCCAGCCGTTGCTCGCCAACGATACCGCCATCAACGACCAGGACCAGGACCTGGTGGGACGCATGGACTGCATCGACAACTCGACCAACACGACCACCTACCTGAACATTCTGCGCGATGTCGGGCAGATCCCCGACTGGTCAATCTCAGCACCCGAAGTTCGCGATCGCTTCCTCTTCGAACTGGTGCACTGGACGGCGGTTGTGACCGACCAGAAGGATGGTCGCCCCTGGTCAATCGATGCTTGGTACCGACCTAATGGCCATCTGCCTTTTGTCATGACGCTGGCGGACTGGACACAGAAAAAGCTCGGCTGGAATCCACCGCTGGACAACCTCAACCCCTACCCGCACCACAGCCGGCAGCTCTGTAGCGTGGGCCAGGACCGGCTGGTGCCGCAGGTCGCCGACAACCAGGCATCCCGACGCCTTGCCAGGGAAGATGCGAATTGATCCGGCTTTCGGCCGGGTCACGCCTCGATCACGATCGCCCTCGGCCGCAACCCTGGTCGCGCACCGGGATTCATGGCCCGGTTTATTGACCTGCTTGCTTGCCGTAACCGGGGACATTGCCGACAATCCCACCTGACTTCTCCCGGAAGGTCTTGATGCCCCTAAGGAGCCTCTGATTAAGTCATGAACTCGCATCTTGCGCCCAGAATATCCAGCTTTTTCGTTGCCAAGCTTCGCAATAGCTCGCTATTACGTGCGCTTTGCGCCTCAAATCTGAACATTCTGAGTCACAACCTACTTCGTTCAGACTTAATCAGAGGCTCCCTAACAATACGCCTCGCCGTCCTGCGGCTCCCCCTGCTCGGCCTGCTGCTCCTCGCCAGCTGCGCCACGCTGCAGCCCGGTTACGAGACGCCGACGGTCACCGTCAACTCATTCCGGACATTGCCGGGCGAGGGAGTGGCACCGCGCTTTGAGATCGGGCTGCGCATCCTCAACCCCAATCGCTCCCCGCTGAAGCTCCACGGCATCGCCTACAGCGTCCACCTGGAGGGTCATCGCCTGCTGGCCGGTGTGGCCAATGACCTGCCAGAAGTAGCACCGTATGGCGAGGCCGACATCACGCTGGTTGCCAGCATCGACCTTCTCGGTGGCATCGGATTGATCGGCGACCTGATGCAGTCGAGCCGGGAGGTGCTCTCATACCGCCTTGAGGCGAAGCTGGACATCGGCCCACTGCAGCCGGCGATCCGGATCGATCACGAAGGCACGGTCAGCCTTGGCTCGAGTCGTTGACGGAGACTTCACCCATGGATATCGATATCGATCACCTGCGCGGCTGGGTCGGCCGAAGCATGACGGCCAAGGACACTGTCGACGGGCGCCGTACCGCCGCCCTGGCGGCGACCCTCGACCTCGATTCGGCTCCGGGCAACGGCGACTACCTGCCGCCACTCTGGCACTGGCTGGGCTTCCTGCCCTGCGACCGGGCCAGCGATCTCGGTGACGACGGCCACCCGCATCGTGGCGGCTTTCTGCCCCCGGTGCCGCTGCCGCGGCGCATGTGGGCCGGAAGCCAGTTCGAGTTCCACCGGCCGTTGCAGGTCGGCACGGCGGCGGAGCGAATATCGACCGTGCGCTCGGTCGACCTCAAGGCGGGACGCAGCGGCGCACTGGTCTTCGTCCGCATCGAACACGCCCTGCAGGACGCGTCAGGTCCGCTGCTTACCGAGTGGCACGACATCGTCTATCGCGAGCCCGCGGCTCCCGGTTCGTCCCCGCCACCTGCAAAGCCGGCGCCGGACAACGCCGTCTGGACCTGGAATATCGAACCCGACCCGGTGCTGCTGTTCCGCTACTCGGCGCTGACTTTCAATGGCCACCGCATCCATTACGATCGCCGCTACGCCATGGATGTCGAGGGCTACCCGGGACTGATCGTCCACGGCCCGCTGCAGGCGACACTGCTGCTGGAACTGCTGCGTCGCGAACAGCCCGATGCCACGGTGACCGCGTTTTCGTTCCGCGCCTTGCGCCCGGTATTCGATACTGGCCCGATCACCGTGTGCGGCCAACCCGGAGACGAAGGCGCGGTGCAGTTATGGATTACCGATGCCGATGGCGCCATGGCGATGGAAGCCACTGCGACAATCGTCTGACGCCCGTAACCGACTCAAATCAACGGAGCCTCATCATGCATGACGCCAATGACCCCTATGGTGACATCCGCGATGCCATCCGCGACCTCTGCAAGCACTACCCGGACAGCTATTTCCGTGAAATCGACGAAGCCCGCGGCTATCCCGAGGCGTTCGTCGACGCCCTGACCGAGGCCGGTTGGCTGGCCGCCCTGATCCCGGAGGCGTTCGGCGGCAGCGGACTGGGACTAACCGAGGCATCGGTGATCATGGAGGAGATCAACCGCTGTGGCGGCAATGCCGGCGCCTGCCACGGTCAGATGTACAACATGGGCACGCTGCTGCGCCACGGCTCCGAAGAACAGCAACAGCGCTACCTGCCACGTATCGCCAGCGGTGAACTGCGCCTGCAGTCGATGGCCGTAACCGAACCGACTACCGGTACCGACACTACCAAGATCAAGACCATGGCCGTGCGCAAGGGCGATCGTTACGTGGTCAACGGTCAGAAGGTCTGGATCTCACGCGTACAGCACTCCGACCTGATGATCCTGCTGGCACGCACGACCCCGCTGGCCGAGGTCAAGCGCAAGTCCGAGGGCATGTCGATCTTTATCGTCGACTTGCACCACGCCGTCGACAACGGCATGAGCGTCAAGCCGATCGCCAACATGGTCAACCACGAGACCAACGAGTTGTTCTTCGACAATCTGGAGATCCCGGTGGAAAACCTCATCGGCGAGGAAGGGATGGGGTTCCGTTACATCCTCGACGGACTCAATGCCGAGCGCACGCTGATCGCCGCCGAGTGCATCGGCGATGGCTACTGGTTTACCGAGCGGGCCGTGAACTACGCCAACGAACGCATCGTCTTCGATCGCCCCATCGGTCAGAATCAGGGTATCGCCTTCCCGCTGGCCGAGGCGCATATCGAGATCGAGGCGGCCAACCTGATGCGCTTCGAGGCGTGCCGGCGTTTCGATGCCAACGAACCGTGCGGCGCCCAGGCGAACATGGCCAAGCACCTCGCCGCCAAGGCCTCGTGGGAAGCGGCCAACGCCTGCCTGCAGACCCACGGCGGCTTCGGGTTCGCGTCCGAGTACGACGTCGAACGCAAGTTCCGTGAGACCCGCCTCTACCAGGTGGCACCGATCTCGACCAACCTGGTGCTCTCTTACGTTGCCGAACACATCCTCGGCCTGCCGAGGTCATACTGATGCAACCGCTCGAAGGCGTCACCGTCGTCACCCTGGAACACGCCATCGCCGCACCGCTGGCGACCCGCCATCTCGCCGACCTCGGCGCGCGGGTGATCAAGATCGAACGCCCCGGCAGCGGTGACTTCGCCCGTGGCTACGACCAGCGGGTCAACGGTCTCTGTTCCCACTTCGTCTGGTGCAACCGCTCCAAGGAGAGCCTCGCCCTCGACGCCAAGCACCCGGAAGCGGCCGACATCCTCGCGCGGCTGGTGGGCCGGGCCGACGTGCTGATGCAGAACCTCGCCCCCGGTGCCGCGACCCGTCTCGGGCTCGGTTACGAGTCGCTGGTCGAGAATCACCCGGAGCTGATCGTCTGCGACATCTCCGGCTACGGCGACAACGGCCCGTCGCGTGATCGCAAAGCCTACGACCTGCTGATCCAGAGCGAGGCCGGCCTGCTCTCCGTTACCGGCAGCCCCGACCAGATGGCCAAGACGGGCATCTCCATCGCCGATATCGCGGCGGGTATGTACGCCTACTCGCAGGTGCTCGCCGCACTGATCCAGCGCGGACGGACCGGTCGTGGCACCCGCATCGAGGTGTCCATGCTCGAGGCTCTCGGCGAATGGATGGGTTATCCGCTCTACTACGCCTATGAAGGCGCCGAGCCGCCACCGCGTACCGGCGCGTTCCACGCCACCATCTATCCCTATGGCCCGTTCGCGACCGCTGACGGCGAGGTGATGCTCGGACTGCAGAACGAGCGTGAGTGGCAACGATTCTGCAGCGATGTGCTCAAGCGTCCGGAACTGGCTACCGACGCCCGTTTCTCCAGCAATTTCGACCGTTCGGCTCATCGCGAGGCACTCGATGCCGAAATCCACGCCGTTTTTTCCACGTTGACCGTCAACGAGGTCGAGGCACGGCTCGACCAGGCGCCGATCGCCAATGCCCGGGTCAACGACATGGCAGCGCTCTGGTCCCATCCACAGCTTGCGGCACGTGAACGCTGGCGTACCATCGACTCGCCTGTCGGACCGCTACCGTCTCTGCTGCCACCAGGAACCTGGCACGACGACGGACCGCGCATGGACCCGGTCCCGGCACTGGGAGAGCACACCGATGCCATTCTCATGGAACTCGGGTATGACGACGCGACCATCGGGCAGTTGCGGAATGCAGGAGCGGTAGGCTAAGACCGACGGATGGCACGGCACGCCACGGCAGCAGATGCTATAAATCATGGCCAGGAGCGGCCGATCCGGACGATTGGCCATGGACGCACCAACACCAGAGTCCCTGCAGCGATGACTGAACCTAAAAATGAAGAAGGCGATCACGAAGAGTACCGTGGCCCCGAACGGCGCAACGGTATCGAACGACGGGTAAAGGCTGACCAGCGCCAGGAACTCCGCTTTGAGCCCAAGAAGTCCGACCGTCGTCAGAAGGCACGACGCAAGGCCGACGGGGACGCTTGGGCGGACCACGACTTTTTCTGAGTCCCACCACGCGCAACCAGCTCGGCACCTCCTACAGCTGATCAGCTAGGGATCTTTGGGCAATGCCGGCAACCATACTGCCGCCACTCTTGCCGTTTGAGGTGACGGTTCACTGCGTGTTGGTCACCGTGAGCAACGACGCCACGAACGCGGGTACGATCTCGCTCGCCGAGCCCTCGACCTGCTGGTCGAACAGCCCTGGTCCGACGCTCCTCTCCAGGTTCAACTCGACGGTCCGCGCGCCGGCGGCACGCGCCTCGGCGACGAATCCCGCCGCGGGATAGACCTGGCCCGAGGTGCCGATGGAGATGAACAGCTCACAGCAGATCAACGCCTGCTGGATACGCTCCATCGACAACGGAATCTCGCCGAACCAGACCACGTGCGGACGCATGCCGCCGCTATGGTCGCAGGCCGGACAGCGGGTCGTGGTTGCCAGGTCATCACGCCACGGCGTTGTCCGGCCGCAGCAGGTGCAGCGCGCCTTCAGTAGTTCGCCATGCATGTGTTGCGGCGCGACGCTGCCGCCACGCTCGTGAAGATCGTCGATGTTCTGGGTCACCAGCAGCACGTCGCCGGGATAGCCACGCTCGAGTTCCGCCAGGGCACGGTGCGCGGCGTTGGGCTGCACTTCCGGGTTGAGAAGCTGACGCCGGCGGGCGTTGTAGAAGGCGTGGACCCGTTCCGAGTCGCGGGCGAACGCTTCCGGGGTGGCCACCTCGTCGATGCTGACCCGCGACCAGAGTCCGTCCTTGTCACGGAAGGTTTCGAGGCCCGACTCACGCGAGATCCCTGCCCCGGTGAGAATTACGATCGGCCCGCCGGCCATTACGCCTCCAGTGTCGCCACCCGATTCACTCGGGCAACGAGTTGCCATGGTCGCGCCATTCGCTCAGAACGGAGAGATCACCGGCATCGAAGGCTTCCGACCCAGGTGCAGGATGCGGGTCAGTCGTGAACGTGGCCGTGGCTGAGCTCTTCCGCGGTGGCCTCGCGTACATTGGCTACGGTCACGTCGAACACCAGGGTCTGACCAGCCAGCGGATGATTGCCGTCGACCGTTACGCCAGCGTCGCTGACTTCGGTGACCGTGACCACCACCTTGCCGTCGTCGCCATCGCTACTGGCGTCGAAGCGCATGCCGGGCTTGATTGCATCGGCATCCTCGAACATCTCGAGCGAGACCACCTGCACCAGGTCGTCGTTGTACTCGCCATACCCGTCGGCCGGGGCCACCTCGACCCGCAACGACTCTCCGGCCGTCTTGCCCGCGAGTGCACGCTCGAGCCCCGGGATAATGGTATTCGCACCTTGCAGGTAAGCGAGCGGGCTCCCTTCCCCGGAGCGATCGAGTTCCTCTCCGGCCGAATCGGTCAAGACATAGTCGATCGAAACGGCCGAATTTTCGCTAATCTGCATCGGACATCCTCAGAAGTTGAATTGCGGGCGCAGTTTAGTGGTTTTCGACCCACGCTGCCCAGGCACCCTTTCCAGGCAGCGGCTCCATTAGCCGTCCGCGCTATAATGGCGTCCGACACTTTGATTCAGTGGCCGCTTCAAGGATCGCGAAGCTACCGGAACCGGCACAACCTGAATGTGAAACGAGTGATGCCCAGAGACGATAAAACAAGGCATAGCGCAGGCGCCAACCCGGTGCGGCGGCGCTTCCTGTTCGCCTGTGC
>QNFN01000034.1 GCA_003645555.1 Gammaproteobacteria bacterium
AGGGTCCGGCACTCGATGGCGTGCTTCGAGTGGCCCAGGGCACCGTAGGTGATCTTCTGGGGAGCGGGGTCGTAGAAGGTCGAGTAGCGAACCAGGGGGCCGAGCTCGAGGCCGGCCTCGAGGCGCGGCAGCGGGTCGAAGGAGAGGTGATTGGATGTGGCGAGCTGCTCTGCTGTTGCCTCGCTCACGGGGAAGCCGACATCGCCGAGCGCGGTAGCGTAGAAGCACCAGTCGAAACGGCGACCGGCGGTCTGTGCGAGGTCGTCAATCGCCGTGGGGGCGCCAATGTCGGCGAACAGCAAGGCGTCAACGCCGGGCACCTCCGGAGTGCTGTCCTCGCGACCGAACCAGACGCCGACGATGTGGGCGTCGTCCCCGTAGGTCTCGCGTACGGCACGAATGGCCGCGGTGCCCATGACGCCGGTGGCGCCGATGACCAGGATCTGTTGCATGAATTCGCTCTCGGCCGTTGTGACGAGCCGCGATTCTGCCACAAAGGTGAGATGGCAATCAGTTACCGGCCGCCGCCGGCAGCACGTAAATCTCGGAATCGGGATTGAACGCCAGCCAGGCGAAGGCGAAGTGGACGCCGCCGGGCAATGGCGTCAGGCGCTTGCCCGTCAGCGGGCCGGCCAGTGCCTGTCCGAGCAGGTTCCAGCGGCTGCCGGTCGCTGTGTCGACGATCTCCCCGTCGCGAATGGTGAACTCCAGTACCTGTTTGTCGACACGGCGGTCGAATGCGTTGGCCGAGTGGATCGAGCGGGACTCGGCGATCGCCTCGCGGTCGAGTGCTGACAGGGTGCCGTGGCGTGCCAGGACGATCACCGGTGTGCCGGCAACCGTGTCGTGGATTAGCGGCTGGTCGCGGAACAGCGCGAATGGGTAGAGGCGGTGAATCCCGCCGAGCGAGACGTTGAGCACCCGCTCCATTGCCGGCAGGCGGGGATCGACCGGATCGTCGAGCAGGAACGGGGAGTTGTCGATACGGTCGTAGCCGCGGTAAGGGTTGCGGCCGTAGGAACGGCTGTGACCGGTTTCGCGTGACAGCACCTCGCCGTCGGGGAAGCCGGTGCGGAACTCCTCGAAGGCGACGATCTGGGCTTCGACCCGCGTCAGCGTGGCACCGTCGAGTTCGCCGACGATCGCCCGTCCGGAGAACTGTTGCCACCAGCTCTCGGTCTGGCGGTCGTACATCACCAGGTCGCTTTTGCGCAGCAGGCCGGTGGTGCCGAAGTCGAGCAGGCGTCCGTCGAGCCGGCGGTCGAAGACGATCGAGGCGTTGCACAACGGGCAGAAGGTGACCGCCAGCGGACGTCCGGCCAGGGTGTCGTTGACGATTTCGTGCCACATCAGAATTTGTAGTGGGTAGGCGCGCGCCTGCTCCTCGACCGCGACGACGATCACAGGCTCACGCGGATCGAGCCAGTTGGCAGCCTCGGAGGTGGTGACGAAACGGGGCCGGTCGATGGCCGGGATGCCGTCCTTGGGCGGTCCGCCGGATTGGATTTCGTCCAGGTTGATACTGAGTCGGGAGAAGTCGGTATCGGACCACTGCAGCTCCATCAGCTGCGGCGAGACACGGGCTTCGGCCAGGGTCGCGACCAGCTGGGGGCCGATCAGCCACCAGCCGAGCGACACCAGCAGGCCGATGCGCAGCGCGCGGTAGAGCAGGCGGCGGTCGTGGAGCAAACGGCGGGCCGTGGCGATCATCGGGAACCTCCATCACAGCAGACCCGGTCTGAAGCCGGATTCTTACGCCAGGGCCTGTTCCACCTGGCCGCTAGAACAGCCGGCGCTTCAGGCCTGACTTGTGCAAGATCGCCGTTGCGATCTCCTCGATAGACGAAAACGAGGTGTTGAGGCAGGAGATGCGCTCACGCCGAAACAGCGATTCGGCGCGGCTGACCTCGTAGCGACACTGCGCCAGCGAGGCATAGCGGCTCTGCGGGCGGCGCTCCTCGCGAATGTTGTGCAGCCGGCGCGGGTCGATGCTCAGGCCGTGGAGGCGATCGCGGCACGCCTCGAGTTCCGGTGGCAGTCGCAGGTCGCTCAGATCCTCCTCGGTTAGCGGGTAGTTGGCCGCACGGATGCCGAAGCTCATCGCCATGTACAGGCAGGTCGGGGTCTTGCCAGAACGTGAGACGCCAATCAGCACCATGTCGGCGTGCTCGTAGCCCTGGCTGTTGAGGCCGTCGTCGTGGTTCAGGGTGTAATTGATGGCATCCATGCGCGTCATGTAGCCGCGCAGGTCGGCAAGCCCGTGAGTCCGCCCGACCATGTGCGAAGAGCTGCGCTGGAACACCTTCTCCAATGGGCCGATGAAGGTCTCGAAGAAATCGAAAAACTGGGCATCGACCGACTTCACCACGGCGCGCACCTCGCGATCGACCAGCGTACTGAAGACGATCGGCCGTGCGCCATTGTTTGCCGTGGCCTGCTCGATCTGCACCACTGCCGCGTGTGCCCGTTCAACGGTGTCGACAAACGGGATGGTCCGCTGTTCGAAATCGACGCTCTCGAACTGGGTCAGCAGGCTGTGGCCGAGGGTTTCGGCAGTGACCCCGGTGCGATCGGAAAGGATGAAGACGGTGCGCTTCACGTTGCCGCCACCGTCTCAGCGGCGACCGACACGAAAGTGCAGCGGCCAGCGCACGCGCCGTGGTTGCTGTGGGTCGCCCCAGGGCACAGAGAGTTGGGTGAGCAATCCAGGTAGCGGGTCGAGACCGGTCTCGTCCCGGCAGCGCCGGTAGGCCGACCAGGTGGCGAAGTAACCGCCGAGCTGCGTGAGGTCCCAGTCGACCTCGATCGTCAGCGATGGGGCCTTCAGTTCGGTGAACGGGAAGGGCAGGTCACGGTAACCGCCGTCGACCAGGGCCCGCTCGGTTGGCCACCACGGGCCGAGCCGGTCGCGGTAGAAACGGTTGATCAGGGTGTCGATCGGCGGCGTGATCCGCAGCAGTGAATAGCACCAGCCCGCCAGCACGCCACCGGGCCGCAGCACCCGGCGGGCCTCGGCATAGAAGGCGTCGAACGGGAACCAGTGCAGCGCCTGGCCGACCGCGATCAGGTCGCAACTGGCGGTGGCCAGCGGGGCCGGTGCGGCCAGCGCCTGCAGGTAACCGATGGCGTGCGCGGTATCGCGCTGTTCGAGCTGGGTGGCGCTCGGATCGCTGGCCACCACTTCGCTGAAGTGCGTCGCGAGGCCACGTGCCACCTGGCCATTGCCGCAGCCACAGTCCCAGGCACGCAAGCGCGCCGGGCTTATTTCGGCCAGCGCGGCGAACAGCGCCTCGGGGTAGCCTGGCCGGTGCCGGGCATAGCCTTCGGCCTGGCCCGAGAAGTGGTCGGCAAACGTACTGTCTTGCGTCATGCTCAGATCCGGCGCTCGATGCGGGTTTTCTGGAACAGTTGGCTGGCGATCTCCTCGATCGACAGCGACGAGGCATCGAAATATGGGATCGATTCGGCCGCGAACAGCGCCTGGATCGAGCTGATCTCATAGGCACAGCGCTCGTACGAGGCGTACTCGCTGCCGGGCATCCGCTCGTTGCGGATCTGGTGCAGACGCTGGGGATCGATGCTCAAGCCAAACAGCTTGCTGCGGAATGGTTTGAGCACCGGGGGCAGGCACTCTTGGGCCAGATCCTCCTCGCTCAGCGGGTAGTTGGCGGCCCGCACACCGTACTGCAGCGCCAGGTAGAGGCAGGCCGGGGTCTTCCCGGTGCGTGACACGCCGATCAGGATGACGTCGGCGTGCTCGCAATGATCGGCGCGAATGCCGTCGTCGTTGGCCAGCGCGAAGTTGATCGAATTGATGCGTGCCATGTAGCTGTCGTAATCGACCATGCCGTGGGAGCGGCCGACGGTGTGGGTCGACTCGACCTTGAGCTCGCGCTCGAGTGGCTCGATGAAGGTGTCGAGAAAATCGAAAAAGACGCAGTCGGTCGCGGCCAACATCTGCCGGATGCGTGGGTCGACCAGGGTACTGAAGACCACCGGTGGCAAGCCGCTCTCGGCTGCGACGCGGTTGATCTCCTGGACCGTCGCCTCGGCCTTGGCGAAGGTGTCGACGAACGGCACGGTCACCTGTTGGTAGGGGGTCTCCTCAAACTGGGTCATCAGGCTATGGCCCAACGTTTCGGCGGTGATGCCGGTGCTGCAGGAGAGGAAAAAGAGTGTCCGCAGCGGTACCTCGCTGCCGGTGTCGGCCGTGGCAGTCATCGGTCACCTCCTGCGGCGGTGTGGTGCAGCGCCAGCCAGACGGTCGGCCCGTCGTCAGTGGTCCATTCGACGCGGTGACGGCAGCCTGCGGGGAGCAGCAGCCAGTCGCCAGGTGTCAGCCGGCGGGCTTGTGGCTCATCGGCGAGGCGCACTTCGGCCGCACCCTGCAGTATCACCACCCACTCGTCATCGTCCTGATCGTACCACTCGCCCGGTGGGGTTATCTGGCCGGTGGAGACGATGCGCTGCAGCCGGAATGCCTCGCCCGTGAGCAACTCATCAAAGTGCTCGACAGCGACGGGCTCCGGCAGGTCGGTGTACAGGCTGCCTGCGCGGGGGGGCTTCATGGCCGGTGGCCACGCACAAGGTAGTCGTGTGACTGCATCTCGATCAGGCGGCTGGTGGTGCGTGCGAACTCTGCCCCGAGCCGGCCGCCGGTGTAGAGCGCCTGCGGGGTCGCCGCGGCCGAGACCACGAGCTTGACGCGGTGGTCGTAGAGGATGTCGACCAGGTTGATAAAGCGGCGTGCGCGGTCATCGTCCTCGGGGCCGAACGCGGGCACTCCGGCGAGGAGTACGGTATGAAAACAGCAGGCGATTTCGAGGTAGTCGTTCTGCGAGCGTGGGCCGTCGCACAGCGCTGAGAACTCGAACCAGACGACATCGTCCGCCCAGCGCACGGTCGGGATGTCGCGACCCTCGACGTGCAGCAGGGCGCCGACCGAGCCCATTTCCGGGGCCACCTGTTCGAAGGCGGTGCGCAGTGCCACATCGGCCTGGGAGTCCAGCGGCACATGATAGATCTCGAGTCGTTCAAGGGCGCGCAGGCGATAGTCGGTCGTGCTCTCCAGGGCATGGGTCGCCGTGTGCTTCTTGATCAGCTCGATCGCTGGCAGGAATTGTGCGCGTTGCAAGCCGTTGCGGTAGAGGTCATCCGGCGCGATATTGGAGGTGGCGACCAGGGTCACTCCCCGTGCGAACAGGGCCCGCAGCAGGCCGCCGAGCAGCATGGCGTCGGTGATGTCGGTGACGATGAATTCGTCGAGGCAGAGCACCCGGGCGCGACCGGCAAAGCGTTCGGCGATGGCCTCGAGCGGATCAGCCTGTCCCTGCAACTGCTGCAGTTCGGCATGGACACCGTGCATAAAACGGTGGAAGTGGACCCGCTGCTTGAGCTCGAACGGCAAGCAGTCGTGGAAGGCATCCATCAGGAAGGTCTTGCCGCGGCCGACGCCACCCCACAGGTAGAGGCCACGTACCGGCTTCGGTTCCGAGCGCGGTCGGCGGCGCAAACGGGACAGCCAGCCCTCGGTGTCGGCTTCCGTGATCGGGGCCGAAAGCAGGTCGTGGTAGACCCGGTCGAGGGCACGCACGGCGGCCTCCTGGGCCGGGTCGGCGTCGTAGCCGAGGCTCAGCAGGTCGACCTGGTAGCGTTCCAGCGGGGTTGTCACGATGGCGTCGTCGGGCGGTGGGGCGCGGCGCGCATTATAGCCGGCCGACGGCCGTGCTTAGGGAACCTCTGATCAAGTCTGGACGAAGTAGATGGTGCTTCGGAATGTTCAGATTTGAGGCGCAAAGCACACGTAATAGCTAGCTATTGCGAAGCTTTGCAACGAAAAAGCTGGATATTCTGGGTGCCAGATACGAGTTCATGACTTGATCAGAGGTTCCTTAGAGCGGCAGCAGGCGCCCGGCGGCGGCTACGGTCGCGGTCACGAGACCGAGCAGCAGGTTGGCGCCAACGATCTGCCGGATCCGGTTCAGTGCCGCCGCCGCCGCCGGCAGTTCATCGGCATCGAGCGCCGTCTGCAGGGTGCGCCAGGGGCCGAAATAGAGGAGCAGGAACAGGGCGATCATCAGCCAACCGGTGGCCTGCATCAGGTGCACGTGCCAACCCACCGCACCCAATCCCCCGTAGAGTCCGAAGACCAGTCCGTAGCCGGTCAGGGGCAGTCCGACCACCGCGCCCCAGACCCACGGGAAGAAGCGGTTGAAAACTCCACGCCAGAGCGGCAGCCGCAGCGGCGGTTCCAGTCCGGTTGCCGCGACCGGGCGCAGCACCTGGTAGGCGAAGAACATGCCACCGACCCAGAGCAGGGCGAGCAGTTGGTGGATGGCGAGGGCAGCGGCAAGGGTCATCGGGCGGTCCGGGCAGCCATGAGGGCGCATCAGTCTAGCGCGGATAGTTCATCATGGCCCCGCAGGCTGGCGGAATTTGCAGCTGTCGGCCGCCTTGATGGATTGTCCGGTCCAATATGCCGACGGCGCTCTATGGGGGCATAAAGCCACTTCCGGTTGAATCTTCAGGATGATCGTTTAGAGTGACCCGACGCGGCTGCCATGGCCCGTCACGCGAGGGAGAGCAAGTGATGTCTGACTACCTGATTGCGCCGTCGATCCTGTCGGCCGACTTCGCCCGGCTCGGCGAGGAGGTCGACCGGGTGCTGGAGGCCGGCGCCAACCTGGTCCACTTCGACGTCATGGACAACCATTACGTGCCGAACCTGACCATCGGACCGCTGGTCTGCGAGGCGCTGCGCAAGCACGGTGTGACCGCGCCGATTGACGTCCACCTGATGGTGCGTCCGGTCGACCGCATCATTCCGGACTTCGCCGCGGCCGGTGCCGACTACATCACCTTCCACCCGGAGGGTTCGGAGCATGTCGATCGTTCGCTGGCGCTGATTCGCGACTCGGGCTGCAAGGCGGGGCTGGTGTTCAACCCGGCGACGTCGCTCGATGTCCTCGAGTGGGTCATCGACAAGGTCGACATGATATTGATCATGTCGGTCAACCCCGGGTTCGGAGGGCAGTCATTCATCCCTGCGGCGTTGGAGAAACTGCGCCGGGCGCGAGCCCTGATCGACACCAGCGGGCGTCCGATCCGCCTCGAGATCGACGGTGGCGTCAAGATCGACAATATCCGCGAGATTGCCGAGGCCGGGGCGGACACCTTCGTCGCCGGCTCGGCGATCTTCAACACCGACGACTACCAAGCCACCATCACCGCGATGCGCGAGCAGCTGGCGGCGGTGCAGGCGTCGGCTTGAGCCGCGTCTTGTCGGCCACCGCGGTCGTGACGCCGAGGTTCGCACCGAAGCTGTTGCTGCTGGATCTCGATGGCACGCTGGTCGACAGCGTCCCCGACCTGGCCGCGGGGGTGAACCGTAGGCTCGACGCCCTTGGCCGCCCGCCGGCCCACCAGGACGACGTGCGCAACTGGGTTGGCAACGGCGCCGTGCGCCTGGTCAAACGGGCGTTGGTCGGAGCGCTGGACGGTGAGCCCGAGATGGCCGAGTTCGAGCGGGCGATGCCGCTGTTCCTCGATTTCTACGCCGAAGAGAATTGCCGCCACAGCCAGCCCTACCCGACCACCCGGGCGACGCTCGCGCGGCTGGTCGGTTCCGGCTTGCCGCTGGCCTGCGTCACCAACAAGCCGGCCGACTTCACGCTGCCGATGCTCGAGCAGCTCGGGCTGCGCGACTACTTCGGCCTGGTCGTCGCCGGCGATACCGTCAGTGCGGTCAAGCCCGACCCGGCGCCCTTGCTCCATGCTACGGATTTCTTTAAAGTTCCGGCCGGTGATGCACTAATGGTCGGTGACTCGATCAACGACATCCAGGCGGCACGAGCCGCCGGTATGCCGATCATCTGCGTCAGCTACGGTTACAATCATGGCCGCGACATTCGCCTTGCCGCACCCGATGCGGTGATCGACTCGCTGGCCGAGCTCGAAGAGCTGCTCGACACCTGAATATATGGACATCTCACGGATAACGACCTTCATGGGCATCTGCTGGCGATGGCGCGTCTGAACGCGTGACCGTCCCGCTTGCCCGACAGCCGTTGCCTGAAGTGATGTCCCATGAAACCTGAAGAGTTCGTCCGCCTCGCCGCCGCCGGCTACAACCGGATTCCGATCGTCCGTGAAGTTCTCGCCGACCTCGACACCCCACTCAGCACCTACCTGAAGCTGGCCGACGGCCCCTACTCGTACCTGCTTGAGTCGGTGCAGGGCGGCGAGCAGTGGGGTCGCTACTCGATCATCGGCCTGCCGTGCCGGACCCGCGTCAAGATCAGCGGCCAGCGGGTGACCCTGGAACGCGACGGCCAGCCGCCCGAGATCACCGAGGAGGCCGATCCGCTGGCCTGGATCGAGGCCTTCGCCCAGCGCTACCGGGTGCCGCAGCTCGACCATCTGCCACGTTTCACCGGCGGCCTGGTCGGCTACTTCGGCTACGACACCATCGGCTACGTCGAGCCGCGCCTCGCCGGCGATCCGGGTCCCGACCCGCTCGGCAACCCGGACATCCTGTTGATGCTCTCCGAGGAGGTCGTGGTCTTCGACAACCTTAGCGGCAAGCTGTCGGTCATCGTCCACGCCGATCCGGAGGAGTACGACGCCCTGGCGCGGGCCGAGCGCCGCATCGATCAGTTGGTCCGCCACCTCCGTGGTCTCTCCCCGACCTATCGCCATCGCGGTGGCACGCACAAGGTCAGCGAGGACGATTTCACTTCCGGTTTCACCCAGCAGGGATTTGAGGCGGCGGTGGCGCGGGTCAAGGAGTACATCGCCGCCGGCGACGTGATGCAGGTGGTGCTGTCGCAACGCCTGTCGATCCCGTTCGCCCATGCGCCGCTCGACCTCTACCGTGCGCTGCGCATGCTCAACCCGTCGCCGTACATGTTCTTCCTCAACCTCGATGACTTCCACGTCGTCGGCTCGTCACCGGAGATCCTGACCCGGCTCGAGGACGGCGAGGTGACGGTGCGGCCGATCGCCGGCACCCGGCCGCGCGGTGCCGACGAGGCCGAAGATGCCGCCCTCGAGGCCGAGTTGCTGGCCGACGAGAAGGAACGCGCCGAGCACCTGATGCTGATCGACCTCGGCCGTAATGATGTCGGCCGGGTCGCCGAGACCGGGACGGTCAAGGTGCGTGAGCAGATGAAGGTCGAACGCTACTCGCACGTGATGCACATCGTGTCGATGGTCAGCGGACAGATCAGAAAGGAGTACTCGGCCATCGATGCCCTGCGCGCGACGTTTCCAGCCGGCACGGTCTCCGGGGCACCGAAGATCCGCGCCATGGAGATCATCCGTGAACTCGAGCCGGTCAAGCGCGGTGTCTATGCCGGCGCGGTCGGCTACATCCGTTGGCATGGCAACATGGACACGGCGATTGCCATCCGTACCGCGGTGATCAAGGATGACGTTTTGCACATCCAGGTCGGCGCCGGCATCGTCTACGATTCCGACCCGACGCGCGAGTGGGACGAGACCATGAACAAGGGCCGCGCCGTGTTCCGTGCGGTGGCCCTGGTCGAGGGTGGCCTCGACGACCTGACCGGGTAGATCGCCATGCTGGTCATGATCGACAACTACGACTCCTTTACCTGGAACCTGGTGCAGTACTTCGGCGAGCTCGGCGAGGAGGTGCAGGTATTCCGCAACGACGCGGTGACACCGGAAGAGATCGCGGCCCTGAAACCGGACCAGCTGGTCATCTCGCCAGGGCCGTGCACCCCGAACGAAGCGGGTATCTCGTTGCAGGCGATCCGCCATTTCGCCGGCAAGGTGCCGATTCTCGGTGTTTGCCTCGGCCACCAGTGCATCGGCCAGTACTTCGGTGGCACCATCGTGCGCGCGCCGCGCATCATGCACGGCAAGGTGTCGCCGATACACCATGCCGATGCCGGTGTTTTCCATGGTCTGCCGGAACCGCTGCAGGCGACACGCTACCATTCTCTGGTGATCGATCCGGGCCACGTCCCGGCTGATCTCGAGGTCACCGCATGGACCGAGGATGACGACGGTAGCCGCGAGGCGATCATGGGGGTGCGTCATCGCGTGTTGCCGGTTGAGGGAGTGCAGTTCCACCCTGAATCGATCCTCAGCGAAGCTGGCCACCAGCTGCTGCGCAACTTCCTGGCCGCCCGGCCGGCCTGATACGGGAGAACCGAAACAATGGACATGCAGACCGCGATTCGCGCCGTGACCGAACG
>QNFN01000035.1 GCA_003645555.1 Gammaproteobacteria bacterium
AGTAGATGGTGATGCAGAATGTTCAGATTTGAGGCGCCAAGGGCACGTAATAGCTGGACTATTGCGCAACTTGGCAACGATAAAGCTGGACATTCTGGGCGCCAGATACGAGTTCATGAATTAATCAGAGGTTCCTAAGGAAGACAGCATCATGAAAGCGATCCTGATCAACAAGGACGACAACGGTTACAGCGCCCAATTCACCGATGTCGACGAAAGCCAACTGCCCGAGGGTGACGTCACCGTGAAGGTCGACTACTCCACCCTGAACTACAAGGACAGCCTCGCGATCACCGGCACCTCGCCGGTGGTGCGCAGCTTCCCGATGGTGCCGGGCATCGACCTGGCCGGCACGGTCGAGGCCAGTTCACATCCCGAGTTCCAGGCCGGCGACAAGGTTTTGCTCAACGGTTTCGGCGTCGGCGAAGTGCACTGGGGCGGACTCGCCCAAAAGGCGTGCCTCAAGGGTGACTGGTTGATCCCGTTACCGGACGTCTTCACGCCCAAGCAGACGATGGCCATCGGTACGGCGGGATACACGGCCATGCTTTGCGTGCTGGGGTTGGAGCGGAACGGAGTGACCCCGGAACAGGGTGAGATCCTCGTCACCGGCGCGGCGGGCGGCGTCGGCAGTGTAGCCATTTCCATCCTTGCCAAACTGGGCTACACGGTCGTCGCCTCCACCGGCCGCCCGGAGCAGGCCGACTACCTGAAAGGCCTCGGTGCGGCCGCCACCATCGATCGTAACGAGTTGTCCGAAAAAGGCCGACCGCTGGGCAAAGAACGCTGGGCCGGGGCCGTCGATGCCGTCGGCAGCCACACGCTGGCCAATGTCTGCGCGGGCCTGAAGTACGGCGGCACCGTCGCCGCCTGCGGCCTGGCCGGCGGGTTCGACCTGCCGGCCACGGTGATGCCCTTCATCCTGCGTGGCGTGACCCTGGCCGGTATCGACAGTGTCTACCGCCCCAAGGCCGACCGGATCGAGGCATGGAATCGCCTTGGCACTGACCTTGATTTCGGCCACATCGAAGCGATCATGAGCGAAATCCCCTTGTCCGGGGCGATCGCCGCAGCGGCGGACCAGATGGCCGGGAAGGTTCGCGGTCGCGTCGTGGTCGACGTCAACCGGTAATACACGCAAGCCATGACGGACGCCGCAAGGCCCGGGATCGTTCCAACCCCGGGCCTTGCGGCAAAACGGGTATGTCCGTTACCCGAGAGAACTCCACAGGGAGGGGACCGGAGACAACTCGTTGCCGGGCGAGTCCATCGTCCGCTTTGCCAGACCCCCCAGGAACTCGTCATTAAAAGCCTGCATCCGGACGAATTTCCAGAGCAGAGTTCCAGGCATTCGTTGCCCTGATGTTGAACGCCTGCTTGTCCCTGAACTGGATACTCTTCAGTCTTTAATTGACTTATGTCAATCCCAGTCTACGCTTTATCGGGGGCTCTCCTGTACGGAGGTAAAGATCAATGTGTACTTCAGACCATGACGATCACAATGAAAGTCCTGATGCGCCAAGTCGCCGCCAGTTTCTCAGAAGCGCATCTATTGGAGCGGCCGCGGTTGGCGTCGCCTCACTGGGGATCCAGGCCAGAGCCGAAGCAGCAACGGATCCTTATGCACCACCAGATAAGCCTGCCCTTCCCCCCTCCAACATGGTCCTGGATCTCCCTCGGACCGCACTCGTAATTACCGATCCCCAGATCGATTTTCTCAGTCCTGACGGCGTAACCTGGGGAGTGGTCGGCAAGAGCGTCACCGCACACAACACGGTAGCCAATATAGGCAGATTGCTGACTGCCGCAAAAAGTGTCGACATGGTGGTCGCGGTTTCTCCTCATTATTACTATCCAACAGATAAAGGTTGGCGGTTCGAGGGTGCGCTTGAAAAACTCATGCATAAAATCAGCATGTTTGACCGCCCAAGCCCTTATTCTATGGCCGGATTCGACAATTCGGGTGCCGACTTCATGCCGGAATATAAGGAACTTATCCTGGACGGTAAGACCATTGTCACCTCACCGCACAAGGTCTATGGCCCGGAAGCAAACGACCTGGTATTGCAGTTGCGCAAAAACAAGGTGGACCAGGTAATTCTTGGTGGGATGTCAGCAAATCTATGCGTGGAAGCCCACATGCGTGAACTTCTCGAACAAGGCTTCGAGGTCGCCGTCGTCAAGGATGCCACTGCCGCAGCGATGTTGCCGGAGGGTGATGGCTATCTTGCTGCCATCATCAATTTCCGTTACATGGCGAACGCGCTCTGGAGTACCGATGAGGCGGTCAAGCGTATAACGGCCACCTGAAAAGCAACTATCCGCTAGGTGTACCTCTCCATCACCTGGCATTCGGCGTTACCACTCCGTTCCAAAAACAGCCCCGTCTACAGTTCTGTAGGCGGGGTCCTTCCAGCAAGACGGTATATGAGCCTATATTGTGGTGGGGGTTAATTGTTCAACTGTTCTGGGAGGCCACATATGGGTCGTAAGTTTGAAAACATTCTGGAAACCATCGGCAACACGCCAATTGTCAGGATCGGCAAGCTCGCCCCTGCGGGCATCAACCTTTTCGTCAAGATTGAAGCCTTCAATCCCTTGGGATCGGTAAAAGACCGTCTGGCACTGGGAGTTATCGAGGATGCCGAAAATTCAGGGGCTTTGAAACCCGGGCAAACTGTTATCGAGGCAACCAGTGGAAACACAGGTATCGGCCTCGCCATGGTATGCGCCCAGAAAGGGTACCCGCTGGTGGTTACCATGGCCGAAAGTTTCAGTCTCGAGCGACGAAAGTTGATGCGTTTTCTTGGCGCCAAGGTCGTACTTACTCCGGCAGCGAAAAAGGGTACCGGCATGGTTGCCAAGGCCCAGGAACTCGCTAAGGCCAATGGCTGGTTCCTTACACGTCAGTTCGAAAATGAGGCCAATCCCGACATACATTCACGTACGACAGCTCGGGAGATCATCAATGATTTTGAGGGAGAGCCACTCGATTACTGGGTTACCGGTTTCGGTACAGGCGGAACCTTGAAAGGCGTCGCCCGGATTTTGGCCAAGGAAAAGCCCGAAACCAAAATCATTGTCTGCGAACCCGAAGATGCTCCCATGCTAAGCAGTGGCACCGGGCAGGAGAGAAATGCGGACCATACGCCAGCCGCAAGTCATCCGTCATTCAAGCCCCACCCCCTGCAAGGCTGGAGCCCGGATTTCATTCCCAAGCTGACAGACGATGCTGTCGATACTGGGGTAATCGATCGCATATTCACTATTTCCGGAGCGGATGCCATCCTTTACAGCCAGAAACTGGCCAAGGAAGAAGGCATCTTTGTTGGCATCAGTGCCGGTGGCACTTTAGCTGGAGCTCTCAAGATTTGTGCAGAAGCACCAGAAGGATCGACGGTTCTTTGTATGCTTCCCGATACCGGAGAGCGGTATCTGAGCACGCCGCTGTTTGCCGGGATACACGACGAGATGACGGATGAGGAGCTTGAAATATCGCACTCCACCCCGGGATTCCATCTTGAAGCTGTAACTTGATGTGGTATTTGTAGGGAGCCTCTGATCAAGTCTGGACGAAGTAGATGGCGATGCGGAATGTTCAGATTTGAGGCGTCAGGCGCAGGTAATAGCGAGCTATTGCGCAGCTTGGTAACGATCAAGCTGGACATTCTGGGCGCCAGATACGAGTTCATGAATTAATCAGAGGTTCCTTAGTGCTTGTTACCCTGAAGTGCCGGGTACCTGTCCGTGAACACACGAAAGCGATGCTTCAGAAAGACGGGGGAGTGCAGGCGCTGACGATGACGCAGTCGGTGTCGCTGATGTTTCTGAAGCGGTGCGGCAAGCGACTGTCGAACAGGTAAGCATCCCCGGCCTTGAGAACCTGGACGCGATCACCGACGGTGACCTCGATCTCACCGGAGATCACTACCCCGGCCTCTTCAGCTTCATGGCGAAGCATGTCCTCGCCCGTGTCCGTTCCCGACGGGTAGCACTCGTAGAGGACCTGCAGTGAATGTCGCGAGGCATCCCCTACCTGGCGGAACGAGGCCTGATCAAGGTTTCCCGTTGCACCGATCTTGCTCAGCGCGCCCGGGCTCAGTTCCTTCAACTCGTCGCTGGCAAAGAAGTACTCCTCACCGGCCTCTTTCTCGGCGCTGAAAAATTCCGATAGGGACATGGAGATGCCCTCGAGCACCTTTTTCAATGAACCCACCGAGGGACTCGAGCGATTCTGCTCGATCATGGATATCGTGCCGTTGGTCACCCCGCTGCGGCTGGCCAGTTGTCGTTGTGAGAGCCCCTTCGCCTCACGAGCCTCCTTGAGCCTCTTACCGACGTCGATATCCATGTTTGTCCACTTGGCAGCTTTGACAGGCGTTTAATATATTTAGCTGCGGTATGATGAACACTGTTGCATCCCGCCATCCACGACGCACCTAAATGCAGTTCAAATACCCGAATTAAACAACCTTGTGTTTAATATTACATTACATGTTGTCTTTTATTTTAAACGATGATATAAAGACATGCAACCAAGCTCGATATTCTTAACAGTTGACGCCTCGCTTCCAATCCGGGGCAGCCGTCGGTATCGGTGTCAAATGGGTAACATACCGAAGCATTCTGAATTTACCGGCGCCCAACCGGCATCCGAACCGGAGATCGCCCATGGCCGCAACATGGCATGAGCAACCCCGGCGACATCCCATCAGAACCGCACAGTCTATGCTTGAGCGCGTCTTCTACACTGTTCGTCGACCCTGGGAATCCGCTTGATGGATGAGCCGACTGCCTTCGTTGAATTCAGAAATGTCCAGAAGAGCTATGACGGGGAAACCCTGGTAGTCAAGGATTTCAACCTTGCCATTGCCCGTGGTGAATTCGTCACCATGCTGGGCCCCTCCGGCTCCGGCAAAACGACCTGCCTGATGATGCTGGCCGGGTTTGAACCCGCGACCCATGGAGAAATATTGCTGGGCGGAAAACCCATCAATGACGTACCACCCCACAAACGTGGTATCGGTATGGTGTTCCAGAATTACGCGTTGTTCCCGCATATGAGCGTGGCCGAGAACCTGGCCTTCCCGTTGATGGTCCGCAAGATTCCTGCAGCAGAAATCGAACAGAAGGTGAGCCGCGCGCTGGAAATGGTCGAGCTCCCGGAGTTCGGCAAGCGCCGCCCGGCCCAGCTATCAGGTGGCCAACAGCAGCGTGTCGCCGTCGCCCGCGCCCTGGTCTTTGACCCCGAACTCATCCTGATGGATGAACCGCTTGGCGCACTCGACAAGCAGTTGCGCGAGCAGATGCAGTACGAGATCAAGCATCTCCACGAGACCCTGGGCATCACCATGGTCTACGTGACCCACGACCAGTCCGAGGCCCTCACCATGTCGGACCGGATCGCCGTGTTCAATGATGGCGTGGTGCAGCAGCTGGCGACCCCCTCCGAGCTTTACGAAAAACCGGAGAACGCCTTTGTCGCGAGCTTCATCGGCGAGAACAACCGTTTGAACGGGGCGGTCAGCAGCGTCGAGGGCAGCGTGTGCGTGGTCGATCTCGACGGCGGCGGCACGGTACGCGCGGCCAAGGTCAACGTCGATGGCGTCGGCGCCCGCGCCAGTCTCTCGATCCGCCCGGAGCGCATCGAGCTTGCCCCGGAAAGCGGCTCCATGGCCAACGAATTTCGTGGCCGGATCGAGGACCTGATCTATCTCGGCGACCATATCCGCGTCCGCATGTCGGTGGCCGGGACTGACGAATTCATCGTCAAGGTCCGGAATACGGCCAGCCGGGGCAATTTGAAAAAAGGCGATGAAATGAGTGTGGGATGGCACTCGGAAGATTGTCGGGCACTCGATCCGATCGAGGTCTGACATTGGAGCGTTCGCTCGGAGAAGTCGAACGAAAACCGCCCGCATCAAGCCGGGCCAGAGAAGTGATGGAGATGTACTGATGAAAACGACAACTATGTTGGCTTCCGCCGCCATTGTGGCGAGCCTTTCTGCAACTGCTTTCACCGTGAACGCCGGGGAAATCACCGTCATGTCGTGGGGTGGCGCCTACACCAAGAGCCAGGTCGAGGCCTACTACAAGCCCTGGATGGCCGCGACCGGGCACAAGTTGAAATCAGTCGACGCCCCCAACCCTGCGGCACCGATCAAGGCCCAGGTGACCGCCAAGAATGTATCCATTGATGTGGCCGATGTCGAATATTCCGATGCCGTGCGCTATTGCGACGAGGGCCTCCTGGAAACCATCGATGCCAAGCAGCTTCCCGCCGCACCGGACGGCACCTCGGCAGAAGATGATTTCATCGAAGGTGCCTTGACCGATTGCGCGGTGGCCAACATCGTTTGGTCGACAATATTCGCTTATGACGCCTCCAAAATCTCGGGCGCGAAGCCGACCACGATGGCCGACTTCTTCGACACCAAGAAATTCCCTGGCAAGCGTGGCCTACGCAAGGGCGCCAAGGCCAACCTGGAAATGGCCCTGATGGCCGATGGCGTCCCGGCCGGTGAGGTTTACAAGGTTCTTGGTACCAGTGATGGCGTCAAGCGCGCCTTCGCCAAAATGGCCCAGATCAAGAGCGACATCGTCTGGTGGGAAGCCGGTGCACAGGCGCCTCAGCTTCTGGCCGACGGCGAAGTTCTGATGACGACGGCTTACAACGGCCGGATCTTCAATGCCGCCGTTGACGAGAACAAGCCGTTTGTCATCGTCTGGGACGGGCAGATCCTCGACTTCGATCTCTACGTGATCCCGAAGGGTGCGCCGAACAAGGAGCTTGCACTGGAGTTCATCAAGTACGCGACCGATACCCAACGCCTCGCCGACCAAGCCAAGTACATCGCTTATGGCCCGGCCCGGAAGTCTTCCGCGCCATTAATCGGTCTCTTCATGGATGGCAAGACCAAGATGGGACCACACATGCCGACGGCGCCCGCCAACATGAAGAATGCACTCGTCAATAACTTCGAGTTCTGGGCCGACCGGGATTCCGAACTCAACGAGCGGTTCAACGCCTGGATTACCGCGAACTAGGATCGATGCAAGGACCGGAGCACGGAAACGTGCTCCGGTCTTCGCTTTTCACGCAGGTTAATGTCTTGAAATAATAATGACTGTGTCGGCAGCCGATTCGATCGACCCTGGCGTGCCTCTGGTCACGCCCGACGGCAGGCCGCTCAAGCTGGCACTGGCCCAGGCCACGCGTCGTGCTCGAATCCGGGCTTTTGCACTGGTCGTGCCACTGCTTCTTTTCGTACTCGTAACCTTCGCCTTCCCCATCGGCCAGATGCTCTATCTGAGTATCCATAACCCGGTGTTCTCGGACCACATGCCACGGCTCACCGCCTACCTGACAGAGCACCCAGATGTCCAGGTACCCGGCGAGGAAGGATTCGCCGCACTGGCGCTCGACCTGGCCGATGCCAAGAAAAACCGGACTGCAGGTCGCATTGGCACTCGGGTCAATTATGAGCGCCCAGGTTCAAACAGCCTGTTCAAGTCGAGTGCGCGCAAGGCCGCAAAATTCAAAGGCCCACCCTATAAGGAGAAACTCCTGGAAATCAGGAGCGATTGGGGTGAGCCACATCTGTGGAACGTCATGCGGCGTGCCTCTGCGCAACACACGCTCGATTTCTATGCGGCGGCTCTCGATCTGACCCATGATGAAAATGGCGATCTCTCGCAAGTCTCACCGGAACGGCGAATCTATGTCAGGTTGTTCTGGCGCACGCTGTTCCTGTCCGCCGTAATCGCCTTTCTCTGTTTGCTGCTCGGTTACCCGGTTGCCCATCTTCTGGCGACACTGCCGCTACGCTATTCCAACCTTCTGATGATCCTGGTTCTCCTGCCTTTCTGGACCTCGCTTCTGGTCCGTACGACATCCTGGATAGCACTGATGCAGAGCCAGGGCGTAATCAATGACATCCTGGTTACCTTGGGCATCGTTGGAGATGATGGCCGTGTCCAGATGATGTACAACCAGTTCGGCACGATCATCGCCATGACGCATATCCTGCTGCCATTCATGATCCTGCCGCTCTACTCGGTAATGAAAACCATCCCGCCGAGCTATGTGCGCGCCGCCCGTTCACTCGGCGCGACACCGTTGACGGCGTTCATCAAGGTCTATTTCCCGCAGACCACGCCGGGGATCGGCGCGGGGATCCTGCTCGTTTTCATCCTGGCGATCGGTTACTACATCACCCCGGCGCTGGTCGGCGGTTCATCGGGGCAACTGATCTCGAACCAGATCGCCTTCCATATGCAGAAGTCGCTGAACTGGAGCCTCGCCGCCGCTCTGGGGGCCATCCTCCTGTTCATGGTCATACTTCTCTACTGGGTGTATGACCGCCTTGTCGGCGTTGACAAGATGAAGCTGGGTTAGGAAATTCGGACGATGGCATTACCAGCTCATGCATCACCTGGCGAGAAGGTCTGGCACTACACCTACCTGGTGATCTGTGGCTTCATCTTCCTGTTCCTGATCGCACCGATCATTATCATCATTCCCCTTTCCTTTAACGTCGAACCCTATTTCACGTTCACCTCCAAGATGATGGCGTTCGATCCGGAAGGGTATTCCCTGCGCTGGTATGACAAGATCCTGACGTTCGGCATGGCCAATCCCGACGTCCCGCGCGACAGCGCCTGGTGGGACGATGTCTGGCAGAACGCCACCTGGTTCCACGCCATGAAGAACTCCGCCATTATCGGCGTCGCATCGACCGTATTGGCTACATCACTGGGAACGCTTGCGGCTCTCGGCCTGTCGCGACCGGAAATGCCTTTCCGGCGCGCCATCATGGGACTCCTGATCTCGCCGATGATCGTGCCCCTGATCATCACCGCGACTGGGCTGTTCTTTTTCTACTCCGCTACCGGCCTGGCGCACTCCTACGCCGGTATCATCCTGGCCCACGCCATGCTCGGAATCCCCTTCGTCATCATCACGGTCACGGCGACATTGGTCGGCTTCGATCACTCTCTGACCCGCGCCGCAGCAAGTCTTGGTGCGCCGCCGATGACGACCTTCCGCAAGGTCATCCTGCCACTCATTTTGCCTGGGGTGATTTCCGGCGCCCTCTTTGCTTTCGTGACATCGTTTGACGAAATCGTGGTGGTGCTGTTCGTGGCCTCCTACGACCAGCAGACGATTCCGCTGCAGATGTGGAATGGAATTCGCGAACAGATTTCACCGACCATCCTGGCCGTGGCAACGATCCTGGTGATCTTCTCCATCACCTTGCTGACAGCCATCGAGCTGTTGCGACGTCGAAGTGAGCGCTTGCGTGGAGTTTCGGCCGCCTAGTGGACCATGCGTGAAGTTCGGTAACTCAAGGAGCACAGCAAAAAAGCATAGATCAAGGCGGGAAAGTGCTGGAATAGTGAGCCTATTCCGAGCTTTGCCAACGTAGAGATACGCCTTTTGGCGAAGCGATCAGTAACAGTACTTTGCGCATGGCCCACTAGACAGCTATCCGACCAGCGGCAGTTGACCTTGCACGCCTCTGCCGACCCTTGATCGTATCCGGCTGAACAGCCGTCACCTACACCTGGTCCGGTTCGACCACCAGCTTCACGATCGCCCTTTCGGTCGCCTCGCTTACGGTGAAGCGAAGACCGGATTCAACGATGTACTCGCCTTCTTTCGGAATGTGACGCATACGTCCCAGCAACAAGCCGCCGAGAGTATGGAATTCCGCTGTCGGGATGCGGGTGCCGAGGGTTTCGTTGGCCTCGGAGATGGAGAGGCGGGAGTCCACGAGAAAGCGGCCGTCTCCCAGTGACTCCACCGTCCGCTGGCGGCGCGGATAGTACTCTTCGAAGTGGTAGCCGACGTCGATCTCGCCGACCACTTCTTCGACGATGTCTTCCATGGTGATGATACCAATCCCCGAGCCGAACTCATCGACGACAACGGCCATATGGTCATCACGACGATGCAGCTGCGGCAGCAGTTGGTCGATGGTCTCCAGGGGAGACACGTAGAGAGGCATCTCGATCATGTCCGTGACCTTCTGACTCTCGACATTCTCTTCCATCATGTCCCATGTCGAAAGAGTCACAACACCTATGATGTTGTTTGTGCTTCCATCATAGACCGGCAGCCGGTTGAAGCCGTGTTTACGCACCATGGCGACGGCCTCGGCCCGGTTG
>QNFN01000036.1 GCA_003645555.1 Gammaproteobacteria bacterium
CATGCGGGAAGTTCTGTAACCCTCAGCCTGTCCACAAGCCGGGTTGGCCAGGCGCGTGAGCGGAGGACGGGCCGTAGCCCATGCGAGCGAGCGCAACGCCGCCAACGCGGCTTGTGGACTGGCCCGAAGGGAGCCCCGCTCGTGGGTCCAGGCCGCGTTACACTGTTTGGCGCGGGCGCACACATCCCTGCGCAGTGCGCCTTGCCTGGACCCACGAGCGGGGCTCTGAGAATGACAGAACTTCCCGCATGGTCCACTAAGCTGGCGCGTCCCCTGCATGGAGGCCGGACACCGATGATCCAGTCGAAGCTGATCGAGGCGCTGCAGGAGGCCAGCCGCTTCGACCATCACGTGGAACGCTTCGAGCTGCACGAGACCCACATCTCCTGGGTTCTGCTGACCGGTCCGTTCGCCTACCAGATCAAGACACCGGTCGACCTCGGCTTTCTCGATTTCTCGACCCTGGCGGCACGCAAGCACTACTGTGAGGAGGAGTTGCGGTTGAACCGGCGGCTGGCGCCGCAGCTCTACCGTGATGTCGTCGCGATCACCGGCTCACCGGATGATCCGCACCTGGGCGGTAACGGACCGGTGTTCGAGTACGCCGTCCGCATGGTCGAGTTTCCGCAGGCCGCGCTGCTCGACCGGGTGCAGGCCACCGGCAAGCTGACCCTGGAACATGCCGACGCCATGGCGCACCTGGTCGCCGAGTTCCACACCGGGGCCGACGTCGCCGCTCCCGACCAGCCGCATGGCGAACCGGACCTGGTCTTCCACCCGGTGCGCGAGAACTTCGTGCAGATAGATCCGCTGCTCGAGGTACCAGCCGAGCGCGCCCGCCTGGAGCGCTTGCGTGACTGGAGCATCAACCGCTACCACGATTTGCACGACACGCTGGTACAGCGCAAGGCCACGGGCCATATACGCGAATGCCATGGCGACCTGCACCTGGGCAACATGCTGCTCGACGGCGACCGGGTGGCCGCGTTCGACTGTCTCGAGTTCAGCCCGGCACTGCGCTGGATCGACGTCCAGAGCGATCTCGCCTTCCTGCTGATGGACCTCACCGAACACGGCGCCGACACCCTGGCCCGACGGCTGCTCGACGGCTACCTGGCGCTGACCGGTGACTACCACGGCCTGGCGCTGCAACCGTTCTACCAGGTCTACCGGGCCCTGGTGCGGGCCAAGGTGGCGGCGATCCGCATCGACCAATCCAACGGCAACCACCGCGAGTTGCACGACTACCTGGCACTTGCCGATCGGTTGCGCCAGGCACGACAGCCGTTTCTGCTGATAACCCATGGCCTCTCCGGTTGCGGCAAGAGTTTCATCAGCCAGGCGCTGGTCGAGCGACTCGGGGCGGTGCGACTGCGCTCCGATGTCGAACGCAAGCGGTTGCTCGGGCGAACCACGGACAGCGTGACGCTGGAGTCGGACAAAGCGGTCGTCTACGGCCACGAGACCAGCGTCAAAACCTATGACCGGCTGGCCGAACTGGCCTGTACAGTCATCGATTCAGGCACCCCGGCCATCGTCGACGCCACCTTCCTGCGCCACGATCAACGCGCCCGATTCATGGCCATGGCGGATGAACTGCGGGTGCCGTTCGCGATCCTCGACATCCGTGCCCCGGAGGCACTGCTGGCCGAGCGCGTGGCCCACCGTGCCAGCGCAGGTCACGATCCGTCCGAGGCCGGCGTCGATGTCATAGCACTGCAGCGCAATACGGTAGAACCGCTAAAAGACGCAGAGGCCAGTCGCTCGATCACCATCGACGGTGCCGGACCTGATCTTGACCGGACCATCAAACAACTGAGTGAAGTCAGTGTTGGTTAAGGCTTTGAATGCCGTCCTGGGCTAGACTCGTTCGACAACCCGCCCACACCAAGCCCACTCTTTACATACGATACCCATGACTGCCGTACCACTGACCGACCGTATTCTCAACATGCTGCTGGTCAAGCGTGACGAGGTCGGCCCCCTGCTGCTGCTCGGCGCCAACCTGTTCCTCGCCACCCTGGCACTTATCGTTTCGCAGATCGTCGCCGAGACACTGTTCCTGTCCGCCTACGGTGGTGACGTACTGGTCTACGTCTACATGGTCAACGGCGTCGGCGCCGTGGCCGCCGGTGCCGCCTATGGTCGCGCCCAGGGCAAAGTGCGCGCCGGGATGTTCGAGATGATCATGGTGATGATCTTCATCATGCTGTTCGTGATGATCTGGGTGGTGATCGACTCGGCACCATCGTGGATGCTGATCGTGCTGATGGTCTTCGCCGAAATCTTCGGAACCCTGATCATCCTGCAGGCCTGGAATACCAACGGTGCCCTGCTGACCACGCGTTCGGCAAAACGGCTGATGCCCCTCATCAGTGGCTTCGGCACCATCGCCGGCATCCTGTCGGGACTGCTGGTCGGCATGCTTGCCGGACCGCTTGGCACCGTAAATCTCATCGGCATCGTGGTCCTGGCCCTGATGTTGATGACCGGGCTTGCCTACCCGCTGGCGAAACGCCTGTGCGTCAGCATGGAGCGCATCGCACCCCATAAGAAGAAGGAACGGGAACCAAAACAGTTCGCCGCCGGTGCTGTCGCCGTCCTCGGCAACCGCCACATCCAGGTGATCCTGGCGATGACCGCGGTGGCAACACTGACCAGCATGCTGGTCGACTACCAGTTCAAGGTCTTCAGTCAAGCCCATTTCACCGTCGACGGCACGCTGGAAAAAGATCGCCTGAGCAGCTTCTACGGCCAGCTCCAGGTGGTCGTTTCGGTGCTCGCTCTGGCCCTCCAGTTCGGCATGGCCTCGCGGGTCCTCGATCGCTTCGGTATCGCCATGACACTGGCGCTGCTACCGGCGGTCATCCTGACCGGCGCCTTCGGTATCGTCCTCGGCATCGGCAGCTACTTCGCCGCGGCAACGCTGTCCCGCTCTGGTGACAAGATCCTCAAGTTCAGTCTCTACGGGTCGACCAACCAGATGCTGTTCATGGCCCTGCCCGATCACCTGCAGAAAACCGCGCGCACGCTCAGCAGTGCCATCGTCCGCCCCGCGACGTTCATCCTGGCCGGCGTGCTGTTGATCGGCGTGACCCAGGGGGCCGGCATGAACGACGCGGCGGTCGGCTGGCTGACCGGTGCCATGGCGCTCATCTGGATCATCCTCTCGGTGACCGCCGAGCGGCGCTACCTGATGTCGTTGCTCAACATGCTGGCGCACAACCGGATCAAGTTCCACACCGACAAGATCGAGATCACCGACAGCGACGCCATCAAACAGGTGCGCTCACTTTTTACTTCTGATGACCATGACCGGATCATCAACGGACTCAAAATCGCCAGGCGGGTCAAGGGCACGAACCTGATGCCGGATGTGATGGAGTTGACCCACCACGAAAACGCCCGGGTACGAACGGCTGCAGCAGACTTCCTCGGTGAGATGGGCGATGCCAGTGAACTGGGTCGTCTGGAGGAGCTGCTCAAAGACAGCGACCCCGGGGTCCGTGCCAAGGCGGCCCAAGGGTACTTTCTGCTCAGCCACCCTGACAATCTCGATTTTGTGCGCCCCCATCTCGACAGCCCGGACCTGCCAGTCCGTACCGTCGCACTGTCATTCTTTCTTGCCAGTGAGCGCAATGATGAACGGCAGCTAGGTGACGAGACCCTCATGAGGCTGGCCACATCTGATGACCCCGAGGAGCGGATAGCCGCCCTCGACGCGGTCATGAATCAAAAGGCACAAACTTGTTCAACTACCGTTCTTGCGGCACTCGAGGATCCTACCCCCGAAGTCCGCTGCCGCGCCTCATTGGCGGCCACGGTGGTCAATTGCCCCGGAGTATGGGGTGCCCTGTTACAGCGACTCAAGGAGGACCGGCTCCACCCGATGGAACTCGCCGCTCTCGGCACAGCCGATGCCGCGGTTGTGCCGCAACTCCAGGAGTTGCTAAACGACGCCTCACTACCGATCCAGGTTCGACGCCAGAGCGCCCAGATTCTCGGCCGTATCGGTGGAGACGCCGCTCTGGAAGTGCTGCTCGAACGCTTGCACAAACCGCTGTTGACCGTACCGCTCGATGCGGCCCGTGCCGCGTCTCGCATCGTCCGCGCCCAGGAGAAATCGCTACCACGCAAACAGGTCGCCGGCGCACTCGAACTGCTCTACGATGACGCCTACCAGATCATCACCGTACTGGCCGATTTCGAGGAAAGCCCGCTGCGCGACCACGTCAGCGTTGCCGCCCTGGTCATGCGCCGACGCCTACGCCGGGTCATGGATACCCTGTTCACGGTCCTCGGCATGACCTATCCAGCCGACGTCATCGACCTCGCCGTCGCGTGCCTGCAGAGTAATGACAAGAAACAGCTGGGGACGGCCATCGAGGTGGTGAACCAGGCACTCGAGCGTGAGGACCGCGGTCGTGTCATTCCGCTGATCGAATCCGAAAGCCCGGCCACCTCCCTCTCTGCCGCATGCAAGCGGATCAAGGTAACCCGCCGCGACGGCGAGGAACGGATCGAACGCTGGCTACGCCATGCCGATCCGTGGCGCTCGACGGCAGCACTCTGGACCACGGCTGACGCGCAACTGAAGCAGCTACGTGAGAAGGTGCGTATTCACCTCACCTCGGACCACGCTGTGGTCCGGGAGACTGCCGCCCTGGCGGCATGGAACATCGAGAATCCTGACGACCGTCGGCAACTCCTTGAACCACTGCTTAACGACCCGGTGACGGCAATCCGTGAACTGGTCACCAGCCTCCTCAACATCCCGACCGACGACCACGCCAAGAGACCAACATGATTCCTACCGTCGAACGTATTCTGTTCCTGAACAAGATCCCTCTTTTCGAGACCTTTTCCGTCGATGAACTTTGGCAGGTCGCCCAGGCACTCGACGAAATGCACTACGAACCCGGAGAGACCCTGTTCGAAGAGGGGCAACCGCCCCATGCCCTCTACCTGATCGTCAGCGGAGAAGTGACCGGAAGTATCGCCGGCAGGGATTTCTTGAAATTCAGTGCGGAATCGGTCCTCGGCGACACCGCCGCCCTCGACGGCATGCCGTACGCTATTACGGTCACGGCCAACTGCGAGACGTCTGCGATCAAGATCGAGCGTGAAAAGCTGGAGGACATTCTCGAGGCCAACCCGGGAGCGGCTCGCGGCATCATCCGCATCCTCTGTAGCAAGTTGCGCTTCTTGGCAGACCTGGTCAGGCCGGAAGACATACAGAAAGACAGCGACGGCGAAATTCGCCAGCTCAAGCTCTAGAAATCAAGGATGACCGAAGGCCATACCCGATGAAAATATATCGTGTCATTTCACTCATTTCACTCATTGCGCTCCTTCTCCTGGTCACCGGCTGCGCGACGACCGAAAGTCAAAGTGACAGTCTGCCGACACCACTCGCCGACCAGGCCCGGTTGCAGACCCTGGTCGAAGGCGTACAACTGAACGACACGCTGAATCCGAAATTGTGGCAGGGCGACAAGCTCGACCCGGCCGTACGTGAACGACTGCTGGCGATGGCCGAGCTGTTCATCAAGGACGTCGGCTTCGATGGTGTTGATGTGAAGGAGATCACCTTTGCTGGCAGCAATGTCGGCTACCTCTACCATGACAAGTCGGATGTCGATGTCCACATATCGGTCGACGGCAGTCCGATCACCGACGACCTGAAACTGCTATTCCGGCTGTTCAACTCCGAATCGGATGACTGGAACGGCGATTTTGATTTCCGTATGCGTGGCTACGAGGTTGAACTGTTCATGCTCGACCACCGTTCACCGGCAGGTTCGGCCGGAGTCTATTCTCTTGGCAAGGACCGCTGGATCACCAAGCCGGAGAAACCGACCAACCGTGTCGATTCCGCCGAGGTGCTGACCGACGTCACCCGCTTTGCTGCTGAGTTCGAAGTACTGCGCGCCAACTTCAATACGTCACCGGACACATTCGACTGCCACGAGTTCAAAAGTTACCGTCGGATGCTCAAGGACTACCGTGCCAAACAGGGCTTCCAACGTAGCGGAGAATACTCGGTCGGCAATCTTGGCTTCAAGGCGCTACGCAACGGCGGTTACCTCGATGCCGCGAAATCCGAGCAGGCGCGCTGCCTGGCGATGAAATACAACCCCGCGGGAAACCATGAATCTTCCGCAAAGACCGGCAACGGTGTTAATTGGTGTAGGTCGGGCTTCAGCCCGACAGCTGGCGTGACTGGATGACTACTCATGTCGGGCTGAAGCGCGGCCTACAATTCACAGCAATACCATTCAAGGCGTGACGCGAAAACCGGTCGCCAGACTGCGTTCGAAGGCGACGATCTCCCGCTCGAGACCCACCTGTAATCGCAGTTTGAGATCATTGTCGAGGAGTTCCTGTGCTTCCGCCGACGGTGCCCAGTCTGTCTTGCGCACGCTGCCGAACGGTTCCCGCAGGCGCCCATAGTCACGATCGATGTAGAGCCCTGCCCCGGGCAGGGCAGAAGACTCGAGGCTGTTGCGGGCCAATTCCAGCAATTCGTCGTAGCTGAGATCATAACGGGACGCGGCGATGACGAACTCCATGGTCAGGTTGCTGCGGCTGATCGCCTCGTCATCGGTGTTGATGCTGACCGGAACGCCGGCACGGCGGTAAAGCATGAACGGATGGGCATCGCCGGTGACGCCGAGGATGCCCTCGTTACTCGACAGGCAGATCTCGACCAGCACCCCCCGTTCGCGCATGGTCGCCAAGGTACCGACAACGTCATCCTCCCAGGCGATCGAGATGCCGTGGCCGATACGCCGTGCCTGACCCTGGGTGACCGAACGGCTGATGCGGTCACGCATCGGCTCGACCGGCGATTCCCTGAGCACCAGTTCGCCGGCATGCAACGTAATCGGCGGCTGACCCATGCGTTGCGACAGGAAGTCGAGGATGCGCATCTGGGTGGCAAAGTATTCCCGCGACTGCATGGCGTCCTCGGGCTGCACCATGTTCAGCGTGACCACTCGCGGCTCGTCGCGAATCGCCATCATCGCCGCAACGGCATCGACGAAAAAGCGCTCCAGCGACAACTTACGTAGCAGCTGCGGCATGTAGCGAACAACCACGTCGGGATCATCACCCAGCAGGGACATGTCGTGCTGTTCGTGCAGGATACGGTCGGCCTCACGCTCGAGGGAATCAAGATAGTCGGCCGTGGCCGTGGCGTGGACCGGATCGTCGGCCACCGCTTGCACCTGGGCCCAGGCACTTTCGAGATCACCGGGGTCGAATGAAATCAGCGCGGCACCGACAGCCTTGCGTACCGATTTCGGATAGGGCGAAGTCATCAGTTCCAGGTAGGTGACATTTTGATAGGCATTACGGGCCACCACCTCGGCCAGCATCTCGGCCTTGCCGCGGTCACCGGAGCGCAGGTAGTCGAAGGTGGCGAAAAAGTGGTCGTGGCCATTCATGCTTGCCGGGTACCAGCCGCGCATACTGGAGGCATCGTAGTAGGCAGCGAGCTCTGAGCTGTCCCGGATCAGCTTCTCGGCTGTGATGACACCGTTGTTTCCGGCCGGGTCGTCAGTAAACTTGTGCCGAGCGGGGTCGTAGTTGAGCCCCTGTTCTATGGCACTGGTAACCACATACTCGCCATAACTGGCGCCACTCAGGTGATTGTGCAGATCGGCACCCTTGGGCATGCGACGCAGGAAGGTGATCAGTTCCGGCTGGGAGCGCTTGGCCAGTTCGAAGCGGCTCGCGGCATCGCCGATGTCCGGCGCCCAGAACGGGGTATCGCGTCGGCTGTCGACAGTCTGGCAGCCAACCAGGAGCAGGACGGCGAGCCCCAGCATGAGACAGGCGACATGATCCCGGCGCAGAAAAAAACGGCTGGCGGGCAACGGAAGCTCCTCGTCAAATACGGGGCACACAGGTCCAACAATAGATCATCGGCTCACCCTGGGCAGGGCAGGCCGTGTTCCGAAATCTCACGGTTGAGACGACCAGGGCCTCAGGCCTTGGCACTGGGCCGCTCGGAGAGTGCGTCATACCAGCGCACCAGGTGGGTGTGGCGTGGTTCCGGTTTCACTTTGGCCCAGCGGGCAAAACCGATGCAGACGAAGGCGGTGATGTCAGCGACGCTGTACTCATTCCCGGCGACGAACGGTGACTCCGCGAGGCGTGCATCGAGATCGTCGAGAAACTGCCGCGTGCGCTGCCGCCCCCGCTCGGCCAGTTCCGGCAACTGCGGATAAGCAACTGGTCCCGTCAACGCACGACCTTCGAATGCCGGGCTGCGGTTGCGAACCGTCTCGGCGACGGCACGCAAACCATCATCTTCGATCACCCGGTCCCACATTTCGATTCGCGCTCGCGCCTCCGGCGTGGTGCCGTGCAGTGGCGGTTCCGGGTGCCGTGCTTCGAGGTAACGGCAAATCACCGCCGCCTCTCCGATACAGCTGCCGTCGTCTAGTTCAAGCAGGGGCACGACGCAACGCGGGTTGAGCGAAACAAACGGCTCGGCAAACTCCTCGCCGCAGGAAAGATCGACCTGCACAGTCTCGATCTCCAGGCCCTTTTCGGCGAGAAAGATACGCACCCGGCGCGGGCTCGGTGCCGGGGCGTAGTCGGCGAGTCGCACGTCAGTTTCCTCGACGCTGGTTCTAGGATCGCGATCAGGCGCTCGACGGCGCCAGCCGTTCGAACTGGCCATGACCCTGCTGCAGGCAGTAGGCGAGCCACTTGCCAAGAAATCGATTGAAACGCCATTTGCGCGACATGGCGGATTGGCGCAACGGGCACCAGCCGAAACGGCCGCTCGGACCAAGTTCCCGCACCGCCAGCACCTCGGCCATGCGCGCGTCGTGGTAGACCCGCACCTGCACATCGGGTTCGGGCTGGTGCGTCCCATCGATCTCGAGTGCGTAGGTCAACACCATGGTCGTGGTGTACGCCGCCTGGTCGAGCACCTCGAGGTACAGGTCCGGCTCGGCTTCAGCATGCGAGACCGAGCATCCGCACAGTTGGCGAAGCTCGGGCACCAGGAATTGCAGCCGTTCGTAGTTGCGCTCGTATTCACGCATCAGGTGCGCGAGCCGATGGCCTGGCGCAAGCCTGGTGAGCAGTACTGAATCGTCGACGATGGCGTGCATGCTGATGGTCGATGTATCCCGGTTGGCTGATCTCACGGATCAACTTACGGCCTGGCTGGCGATCCCGCAACCGTGGCCAAAAACGAAAACCCTGCTAATCATCGACCTTATCCAGGCAGGATGAACCGGCTCTCCACGGTCGGGTTGATGACGGGTATAATGAGCGTTTCACCTTCGCCCGCCACCCCAAGGGGGCCTGGCTGGTGCATGACTTCTGCCGCCATATCGATCGCTGCGTGCATACCGCCAGCGGATCACAGCCAACAACAACGTCCGGGGAGATCACCAACTACCCGGTACAGGAAGCGCGGTCGCCGACCGCCGCGACAAACCCATGAACATGACCACACACAAGCTTGAAGACCTCAATATCGCCGCCTTCCGGGTGCTGGTATCACCCGAGGCGCTGCACGAGCAGATTCCCGCCAATGAGCAGGCTGCCGTCACCGTCGAAGCCGGACGTGACGCCATCAAAGCGATACTCGACCGCCGCGACCCACGCCTGCTGGTCGTCATCGGCCCCTGCTCCATCCATGATGTCGACGCAGCCAAGGAGTACGCGACACGGCTGAAGAAACTGCACGACGAGCTCGGTGAAACGCTGTACATCGTCATGCGCGTCTACTTCGAAAAGCCACGCACCACCGTCGGCTGGAAAGGCTTCATCAACGATCCACACCTCGACGACTCCTTTGCCATCGAGGAAGGGCTGAAGCGAGGACGCGAGTTGCTGGTCTGGCTCGCCGAGCTCGGCCTGCCAACGGGAACCGAGGCCCTCGACCCGATCAGCCCGCAGTACCTGGCCGACCTCTTCTCCTGGGCGGCCATCGGCGCGCGCACCACCGAGTCGCAGACCCATCGCGAGATGTCGAGTGGCCTTTCGACACCGATCGGTTTCAAGAACGGTACCGATGGCAACCTGGGGGTAGCGATCAACGCACTGCAATCAGCGGCCGCTCCACACAGCTTTCTCGGCATCAGCCCGTCCGG
>QNFN01000037.1 GCA_003645555.1 Gammaproteobacteria bacterium
ACCGCCTCGTAGGCCTGGCGGATCTCGTGGGTCTTCTGGGTCGCCATTTTCATCATCTCCTCGGGCAACCCCTTGGCGACCAGCTTATCCGGATGATGCTGGCTCAGCAGCCGTCGGTAGGCACGCTTGACCTCGGCATCGGTGGCCTTTTGATCGATGCCCAGAATGGCGTAGGCGTCGGCGAGGATCGGGCGCTGGGTCGGGCGGGTCTGCTGATGGTGGTTTCCGGCGCGGAACATCGCCTCGAGTGCGTCGAGTTCGGCCCGCGCCAGGCCCAGATGATCGCAAATCCGTTCCAGCACGCTCCGCTCAGCGGTGTGCAGGGTGCCGTCGGCCAGTGCCGCCTGGAGCTGGATTTCGAGGAACATGCGCAGCAGGTTGCGCCGGCGATGAGCCTCACGACGGAACTGGTCGAGAACGTCGTCTAGCGGGAACCCGGAGCGCTTGCCTTCATCGAACAGCCGCATCGCCGCCTGGCGCATCTGCGGCGCCAGGTCCATGCGGGCCATGACAGCCTGGGCCAGCGCGATTTCGTCGCGAGTGACCTGGCCGTCGGCCTTGGCCATGTGGCCCATGACCGAGAAAGTGGCGGTAAAGAAGGCGAGCTGAACGCGCTCGGTGTCGCCGGGTGCGCTGCGTTCATAGCCGACCTGCTTCACTCCCTTGTCGAACTGGTGACCGAAGGCGGCCCCGATGACGGCGCCTAGGGCGCCGCCGAACATGAAGCCGAACGTTCCGCCGATCACCTTGCCCCACCAGCTCATGCCCGCCCTCCATCCAGGTTTCGCGACAGCATAGCAAGCCGTGGTGCGCTCATCCGGCCCGAGCCTTCAGGTAACGGGAAACGATGGCGCAGGCCGTGTCGTGGGCCGCCGGTTGGCCGCTGGCGCGCGGGCCGGCGACGTTGAGAACACCGACGCGGTGGCTGTCGACGAAGGCTGCCAGTCGCGCGACGGCCCGGTCGATGCCGCAGTCGTCGGCGTCGACCACCAGCGACGGGCGTCCCAGCCGACGGCAGTCGTCCAGGGTCGCCGCCGTGCCACCACTCGGCGTACCGAAGGTGATGATCAGCGTGGCGTCGCTGTCATGCACGTTCTGCCGCGTGCGCTGACGGTAGCCGGCCCCGGGCAGTTCGCGCAGCGGGTAGCGGGTCGGGATCACACCATCCTCGGCACGACGTCCCTCCGGGCACCAACCGCCGCACGGACAATCGCCGGCAAGCGCTGCGTCGAGGGCACCCCGGTCGACCCCGGTCTGACCGCCGGACACGATGCGGATTTCACTCGTCAACGCCCCTCTCCGAGGTTCTCTGTGCGTACGACTCAAGCTGCTATAGTAGCTTGGAACGCGGCGGCGACCGCGACGTGAAACCTACCGCGGGCCGGGGCCAACCACGATGGCAAGCAACGACAACAGCAACCCAAGTGGCGGCGCCGGTGATTCCGTCACCCACCTGCTGCATGCCATAGGCGCGGCGAACGACCTGATATTGCTGCTCGACGCACGAGGCCGGATCACCTACGCCAACGACCATGCTGTCACAGCCTACGGCTACCCGCGTGAGGAACTGGTCAACCTATCCATCCACGACCTCGACCCCGACTTCCCGGCCGACACATGGGACCAGCACTGGGCCAGCCTGAAACGCTGCGGCACCCTGGCCGTCAACGTCCGCCATCACAGCCGCGACGGCCGCATTTTTCCGGTCGAACTGAAGGACACCTGGGCCGAATTCGACGGCGAAGAGTACTCGATCATCATCGCCCGCGACTTGTCGCACCGGTCTGACAGCGACGAGCGCGGCCAACTGATGAAATTCTCGATCGACCGCATCGACGAGTCGGTCTTCTGGATCGGCCCCGATGCGCGGGTGATCTATGCCAACGACGCCGCCTGCCGCAATCTCGGTTTCGCCAGCGACGAGTTGATCGGCATTTCTGTTGCCGACCTCGATCCCAATTTCCCCGCGGAGATCTGGCCGCTGCACTGGGAGGAGCTAAAAGAACGCCAGCGGCTGCACTTCGAGACCCACCACAAGCGCCGTGACGGCTCGGTATACCCGGTCGAAGTGACGGCCAACTTCATCCAGATCGGTAGTCGCGAATTCAACTGCGCCTTTGTCCGCGACATCACGGAACGCAAGATAACCGAGGGGCAGCTGCGCAGGATGGCGACCCACGACGCGCTGACCGATCTGCCCAATCGCGCCCTTCTCAGCGACCGTATCGAGCGGGCACTGGCCTTCGCAGCACGCTACGACACCCGACTGGCGGTGCTGTTCCTGAATATCGACCGCATGCAGCAGGTCAACGTCGACCATGGCCATGCCACGGGCGACCAGGTGATCGCCGCCGTCGCCAAGCGTCTGCAGACTCCGCTACGCAGCATTGACACCGTGGCCCACTGGGGCAGCGACACCTTCGTGGTGCTGATTCCGGACCTGGTGGAACCGGAATACGCCGGGGACGTCGCGCAAAGGCTGCTCGACGCCCTGCACCTGCCACTGGTCATCGATGACGTCGAATTTTCGCTCACGGCAAGTATCGGCATCGCGATCCACTCCCAGGACGGCAACGACCCCGAAACCCTGTTCAAGAACGCCGACATCGCCATGTACCGGGCCAAAGAGTTCGGCGGCGACACGATGCAGTACTTCAGCGTCGACCTTGACCCGAGTACCGCCGATCACATTGCGCGCCTGCTGGAACTGCGCAAGGCGATTCGTGATGATCAATTGAGCATCCACTACCAGCCCATTGTCGGCGCTCAAAACAACCGCCTGATGGGCATCGAGGCCCTGGTCCGCTGGGACCATCCGACCCGGGGTCTGCTGCTGCCCACGGCCTTCCTAGACACTGCCGAGGAGTCCGGGCTGATCATCGAACTCGGTCGCCACGTCCTGATGGCCGCCTGCGCGCAGCTACGCGACTGGCGCGATGCCGGGCTGCAGGTGCCGCCACTGACGATCAACCTGTCACAACGCCAGTTACGTGATCCCGAGCTGATCCATACCGTGCAGCACGCCCTTGAACAACACGACCTGCAGCCTGGCGACCTGATCTTCGACCTGCCGCCGAGCCTGCTGGCCAGTGACGGGGGACTGCTGCTCAGCACCGTCCAGGAGCTGATCGGACTCGGTTCCGGATTCGCCTTCGATGACATCGGTCACTCGCCAACCCACCTGCACGTGCTCCAACAGCTGTCGCGTGGCACGGTGAAACTCGACTCCCGGCTGATCGCCTCACTCGGAGACGAGGCAGACACCCTGGCGCTGGTCGATGCCCTGACCCGTGCCGCACACCGGCTGGGCACGCAGGTGCTGGCCGAGGGGGTCGAAAGCACCGCCCTGCTCGAGCAGGTACGTACCCTTGGCTGCGATCTGTTCACTGGATACGTCACCGCGCGCCCGATGCCGGCCGCTGAACTCGTCGATTGGATCAGTCGTCACGCCGACCCGGCGGCCACCGAGGAACCGGCCCAGGGCTGACCCGCCGCCCGCGACCATGCGCCACACTGCCTACCTGACCCACGCCGACTGCCACCAGCACGCCATGTTCGACGGCCACCCGGAGGCGCCGGCACGTCTCGGTGCGATCGAAGACCGGCTGATCGCCAGCGGCCTGCTCGACCTGCTGCGTTACCACGAGGCGCCGCTGGTGACGCGTGAACAGCTGGCACGGGTCCACAGCGCGGCCCACCTCGACCGCCTCACGGAACTGGCACCTGAGGGTGACGCACTGGCCGAGGTCGATCCCGACACCTGGATGAATGCCGCCACCCTCGACGCCGCCCAGCGTGCCGCCGGCGCGGTGGTGCACGCCGTCGACCTGGTGCTTGCCGGCGAGGCCGACAACGCCTTCTGTAACGTGCGCCCCCCGGGCCACCACGCCGAGTACGGCCAGGCGATGGGTTTCTGCTTCTACAACAACATCGCCGTCGGTGCCGCCCATGCCCTGGCGGTCCACGGCCTGGAGCGGGTGGCCATTGCCGACTTCGACGTCCATCACGGCAACGGCACCGAAGTGATTTTCGCCGACACCAGCCAGGTGCTGGTCTGTTCGACCTACCAGCACCCGTTCTACCCCTACACCGCCCCGCTCGAACGGGAGACACTGATCCACTGCCCGCTGCCCGCCGGCACCGGAGGCATGGGCTTCCGCGCCGCGGTCGAGGAGCACTGGCTGCCGGCCATCGACGCTTTCGCGCCCGAGCTGATCCTGGTGTCGGCCGGGTTCGACGCCCATCTCGAAGATGACATGGGCGGCATGCAGCTGGTGGAGTCGGATTACGCCTGGGTCACCAGTGAACTGGTCGAACTGGCCGGGCGTCACGCCGGCGGGCGCCTGGTCTCGGCGCTGGAGGGTGGTTACGCCCTGTCGGCGCTCGGGCGCAGTGCCGCGGTCCACGTGCAGGCGATGCTGGGGATCTAGCCGGGAATACCGGATACAGGTTGGGCGCCGGTTCTGCAGGAGGGCCGCCGTTATGCCCTTTACGGGTGCACGGCCCGATGGGCTTTTGGCCGCGCCTCTCCCCGTCTCGTCAGAGCTTCAGCCGCACGACGGTGACATTCTCCTCGCTGTCGTACTTGGCACTGAAACCGAGCGATCGCGCCAGGCTGATCATCGGCCGGTTGTCGGGCAGGATCTGGCCGATGATCTCGCGCGTGCCGCGCGCTTTGCAGTAGTCGATCATCTTCTGCATCAGCTTGCGGCCGAGGCCCTGCCCCTTGAGGTCTGAGCGGGCGATGATGGCGTACTCGGCGACGGTGTTGTCCGGGTCGGTCAGGGTGCGTACCACACCGAGGGTCTCCGGTTTGCCATGGTCGTCCTTCGCCGTGGCGATAAAGGCCATTTCCCGGTCGTAGTCGATCTGGGTCAGGCGCGCCATGTCACGGTGGCTCATGTGATTGCCGACGACGCCGAAAAAACGGTAGTAGATGTCCTGGGGCTCCAACTTGTCCATGAAGGTGTAGTGGGCCGTCTCGTCCTCGGGCCGGATCGGCCGCAACAGCACCTCGCGACCGTCCTTGAGCTTGAAGCGCTCCTCGAGCTCCTGCGGATAGGGGCGGATGGCCAGCCGCTCCGGGCCGCTGCACTCGGCCGGTGCGACCGCGATCCGGGCGTCGAGGGCCAGCACGCCCTCGGGGCCGGCGAACAGCGGGTTGATGTCGAGTTCGACGATCTCCGGCAAATCGATCATCAGCTGCGCCACCTTGATCAACGACAGGCAGATGGCATCGAGATCAGCGGCCGGCGTGTCACGGTAGCCCTTGAGCAGACGGTAGACCCGGGTGCGCCGGATCAGTTCACGGGCCAGGCTCATGTTCAGCGGCGGCAGCGCCACGGCGCGGTCGGCGATCACCTCGACCGCCGTGCCGCCCTGGCCGAACAGCAGTACCGGGCCGAAGATCGGGTCGGTCGTCGCCCCTATGATCAGCTCTTGCGCCCCCTTCATGCGCGCCATCTTCTGCACTGTGAAACCAGGCCCCCGCGCCTCAGGGAAGAGTTCAGCGACCCGGCCGAGGATGCCCTCGGCGGCATCGTGCACGGCTTCGGCACTTTCCAGATCGAGGACCACGCCACCGACATCGGACTTGTGGCTGATCTGGTCGGAGTGGACCTTCAGCGCCACCGGGAACCCCATGCGCTGCGCGGTCTTCGCGGCGCTTGCCGGATCGGCGACGACGTGGGTCTCGACCACCGGGATAGCGTAGGCCGAAAAGACCGCCTTCGCCTCAGCCTCGCCGAGCATGTCGCGCCCGGACGCCAGCGCACTCTCGATCACCAGCCGCGCCGCCTCTTTCGCCGGTTTGAACTCCTCGGGTGCCGACGGCGGCGTCTGGGTCAGCAGTTCCTGGTTGCGCCGGTAGTTGACGATGTGCATGAACGCGCCCACGGCACCCTCCGGGGTACGGTAGGTTGCGATGTCGGCCGCCGAGAAAAGCTTGCGCGCCTCGACCACGGCCAGCTCACCCATCCAGTTGGTCAGCACATACTTGCCGTGCTTGCCCTGCATCTTCTCCAGGGTGTCGAGCACCGCCTGGGCCCCCTCGGTACTCGACGCGATCGCCGTCGGTGCATGCATCACCAGTACCGAGTCGACCTCCTTGGCCTGCAGCAGGATCTCCAGCGCATCAGCGTAGCGACTGCCGGGGGCGTCGCCGATGATGTCGATCGGGTTGCCGCGCGACCAGTTGTCAGGCAACACGGCGTCGAGAGCGGTAATCGTTGCCTCGTCGAGCTCGGCCAGCGTCCCGCCGAGGTCGATCAGTCGATCGACGGCCATGACGCCGGGACCACCGCCGTTGGTCATGATCGCCAGCCGCTCACCCTGTTGCCGTGATAGCGAGCGGCGCGCCAACGTCTCAACCGCGGCGAACAGCTCATGGAAATCGTACACGCGCAACATGCCGGCGCGGCTGATGGCCGCATCGTAGACATTGTCGGCGCCAGCCAGGGCGCCGGTGTGCGACGCGGCCGCCTGCGCCCCTTCGGCGACGCGTCCGGCCTTGATCACCACGACCGGCTTGATGCGTGCCGCCGCCCGTGCCGCGGACATGAACGTGCGACGCTCATGGATCGACTCGATGTAGAGCAGGATCGCACGCGTCCCGGGATCACCCGCAAGGTAATCGAGGGTGTCACCGAAATCGACATCGAGGGCGTCGCCAAGCGAAACGAAGTGTGAGAAGCCGATGTTTTTCGACGCCGCCCAGTCGAGCACCGAGGTCGCCAACGCCCCGGACTGGGTCACGAAGCCGATCTGGCCCGGCCCGGCAGCAACGTGTGAGAAGCTGGCATTGAGACCGACGCCAGGCACCAGCAGGCCGAGGCAGTTCGGCCCGATCAGCCGCATGCCGTGCTCGCGAGCCCGCTCACGTAACCGCTGCTGCAAGGACACGCCGTCGTCGTCACTGTGACGAGCGAGGCCAGCGGTGATGATGATGGCCGCACGCGTGCCGCGCTTCCCGAGTTCGTCGATCAAATCAGGTACCGTGGACGCCGGGGTACAGATCACCGCCAGGTCCGGGGTCAGCGGCAGACTGGCGATGTCAGGGTAGGCAAGTACGCCGGCAATCGAGGTGTGCTTCGGGTTGACCGGCATGATCGGACCGGAAAAGCCGGCCTCGAGCAGGTTGCGCATCAGCACCGTACCGACCCGCTGCGGCCGGTTAGAGGCGCCGATCACCGCGATCGACTGGGGGCGGAAGAGGTATTCGAGGTTTCTGACGCTCATGAGTGGCTAATCCCGATTCACGGCACACCACGGGCCGGGGCGGCACCGTGTTTTTGCGCTGCACCATTATAGTCTAGAGATGTGAAATTTGGGCTAAAGTGAAGGTGCATGGAAGCCGGTGGCAAGAGCACAGGACAGACGCCCCAGATTGGCGGAAATCCGTTCGACCCCGCTAACGATGATGGCTACCGCTGCTGGCGTGACCTAAAGCTGGCAGCGCCCAGCTTGCCGCCTGACGACCTAGTGGTCGAAATCCGCGATCTCGAGCACCCGACCACAACCGAGCGCATGGCGCTGTTGGAGCGGATCAGACGGGCCAACATGGCCCTCTATCACTGCAAACTGACCGAGCACCGTGGCGCGGTATTGAGCTTCGCCGAACATTTCGGCCTGTTCCACCTCGACCACAACCCGGCCGCCGCCGATGATGGCTTGAGCGCCATCCAGGTCCATGCCGAACGCCAGCAGGGCGAATTCATCTCCTATACCGAGCGGGCGCTCCGCTGGCACACCGACGGCTACTACAACCCACCCGAACGGCGGATTCACGCCTTCATCCTGCACTGCGTGCGACCGGCGGCCGAAGGTGGTGTCAACCGGCTGCTCGACCCCGAGTTGCTCTACTTACGCCTGCGCGACGAGGACCCCGACCTGATCGCGGCACTGATGCACTCAGCGGCGATGATGATCCCCGCCCACATCGAAAACGGCATCGAGCTGCGCCCGGAACAGTGCGGCCCGGTTTTCTCGGTCCATCAGGCAGACGGCCGACCGGCACTGCACCTGCGCTACACCGCGCGCACCCACAGCATCCGTTGGCGTGACGATGCGGCCACGCGTACCGCGGTCGCCCGCCTCGAAGCCCTGCTGGCGGACCCGGTTCCCGGTGCCATCGAGTATCGGCTGGAAGCCGGCGAAGGCATCCTCTGCAACAACGTGCTGCACAGTCGCAGCGCCTTCCAGGACGGCACGCCGGATGGACGGCTGCTCTACCGCGCCCGCTTCCACGACCGCATCACCAGTAGCTGATTTCCACTTCCAACGGCTGAAGACGACACCATCCGCACAGGCGGATGCCGCCGTCATCTGCTGAATCGGCCCTCTCCCACTCCACGTAGTCGTACCGGATGGGCGCGGCCCGCCAACCTGATCTCCACCTGAACGGACTCATCCCAGACCTTGGCAGATGCAGGGTTGGCGTGCCTGAACTACACCTAGCGAACGGGCGACCCGGGTTAGCGACCCGGAAGGAGGAGCAATGGACAAACAGAGAGTAAAAGAGTTCGCCGGGCGAGTATTCACCGACATGGCTGGCGCCATGGCCGCCGGCATGGGCTACCTGGGCACGCAAACCGGACTGTTCCGTGCCATGGCCGGACAGGGTCCTATGCAGCTCGATCAGGTGGTTGCCGCGGCCGGCCTGCAGACGCGCTACGTCGAGGAGTGGCTCAAGGGCATGGTGGCTGCCGGCTATCTCGATCACGATCCGGAGGCGGAGAGCTTCGAGTTACCGGACGAGCACGCCTTCCTGGTGGCCTCCGAAGGGACCGATCATTTCATGGGCGGCCTGTTCCACATGGCGCCGGTGCTGATGCAGGTGGCCCCGCGGGTGGCCACGGCATTCACCGAGGGCGGCGGCGTCCCGTTCACCCACTACGGACCGGAAGGGGTGGCGGCACTCGACCTGATCAATCGCGGGCAGTACGAGCACCGACTTACCGGCGAGTGGTTGACGGCATTGCCGGAGATCACCGAACGACTTGCGGACGGTGGCCGCGTCCTCGATGTCGGCTGCGGCGTCGGTCGCGTCTGCCTCGCCCTGGCGCAGGCGTTTCCACACGCCGATATCGTCGGCATCGACCCGGACGCCGGTTCGATCGAGCGGGCGGTGGCGCTGGCACAGGAGGAAGGGCTGTCGGAGCGGATCAGGTTCATCGCCAAAACCACGACCGAGTTTGAACCGGGTGATGGTTTCGACCTGATCACCGCCTGCGACTGTGTCCACGACTTCACCGCACCGCAACAGACGCTGGATGAAATCAGGAGGCTATTGAAGCCTGACGGGGTGCTGTTCGTCGTCGAACCGAAGGTCGCCGACGACCTGCTGGACAACCGCAACCCGGTGGCGACGATGTTCTACGGCTTCAGCCTGTTTCACTGCATGACCCAGTCTTTGGCCGATGGCGGTCCGGGGCTCGGCACCTGTCTCGGCCCGGCCGGGCTGACCGCGCTGTTGCGAGAGGCGGGATTCTCACGTGTCGACACGCTACCGATACGCAGCCAAGTGAACCATTTTTACGCTGCCAGGCCCTAAACCTGTGGCTGCGCAAGGCATAAAACCGATCGCACACCGCATGCCTATATAAAAAATCCGGGGCCGTTCCCGGCCCCGGTTTCCGGCAACGGTTGTCAGTAACTCAGCCGGCCTTTTTCCGCGCGAACCACTTCTCCGCCTCCTCGTCCCAGCCGTCGGTGCGGACGTAGGGGTTGGTGCGCGGGTGCTCGATCATGTTCGGATCGATGTCGACGCCGACCCCTTCGAGGAAGTTGGCCAGGCCGATGCGTTCAATCATTTCGCCGGTGCGCTCGTGCTCAAGGGCGTTTTCGGCGAAAAAGTCGATGACGCGACCGCCGAGGTCGTTTAGCGCCTCATAGTCCTCGTCGGTCTTGAGCGACATGAACGGCACGATGACCGTGCCCAGCAGGTCGCCGATCGTCAGCGTGCGCTTGCCGCCGATCAACACCGATGCGCCCTTGTCGTCGCCGGGGGCGAGCGCCTTGGTCATGACGTTGAGGCAGTGCATGCA
>QNFN01000038.1 GCA_003645555.1 Gammaproteobacteria bacterium
CATCGAGAAAGACCGCGCCAGCGCTGCCGGTCTCGAGCAGCCCCGGCGTGGTCCGGACCGCCCCGGTGAATGCGCCGCGCTCGTGGCCGAACAGTTCACTCTCGAGCAGCGAGTCGCTGAGCGCGCCGCAGTCGATGACCACGAACGGCCGGTCGGCGTCGGGACCCAGGTCGTGGATGGCGCGTGCGGCAAGCTCCTTGCCGGTACCCGACTCACCCTCGACCAGGACGTTGCTGCGCACCGCGGCGACCCGCCGCAGTCGAACACGTACGGCATCGAGCTCGGCGCTGGTGCCAATAAGTGCGCGCACCCGCTGTTGCGCGCCGAGTTCCTGGCGCAGCCGTCGGTTTTCCCCCTGCAGCCGACGGTGGTCGAGGGTGCGCTCGATCAGCCGCGCCAGTTCCTCCATGTCATAGGGCTTTTTCAGAAAATCACTGGCGCCGAGACGCAGCGCCTCGACGGCGCTGTCGACGGTCGAGTAAGCGGTGACCAACAGCACCGGCACCTCGCTATCCAGGGCACGAATCTCGCGCAGCAATTCCAGGCCGTCCATGCCCGGCATGCGCAGATCGGAAACAAGGCATGCCGCACCGTGGGTCCGGAAACGGGCAAGCAACTTTTCCGGCTCACGATAGATGCGAACCTGGAACGGGCCGTGCTCACAGAAACGGGCAACCAGTTCTCCGGCGCGCGGGTCGTCGTCGACGAACAGCACCTCGGGCAGGATGCTCATTTCATCTCCACGCTGACCAGTGGCAACTGCAACCGCGCCTCGGCCCCGCCGCCAGCGCGCTCGGAGAGGGTCAAACGGCCACCGTGCTGCTCGACCAGGCCAAGGGCGACGGCGAGACCCAGGCCGGTGCCGGCGCCAACCGGTTTGGTGGTGTAGAACGGCTCGAACAACCGCTCACGGTCGATCGCCGGCAGGCCGGCACCACGGTCACGGACCCGTACCGTCAGTTGCCCTTCCGTCACGCTCGCCATGACTTCGACGGTACCGCCTTCGGGACTCGCCTGCACGGCATTCAGCAGCAGGTTGACCAACGCCTGCAGCAGCTGGCCACGATCGCCTTTGCAGCTGGCGTCACCGGACTCGTCGTCGTCGAGCACCGTCACCTCGCGCAGGCGCGCCGCTTCGGCCACCGCACCGATCCCGTCGGCAAGCCATGCCGTGACGGCGAAAGTCTCCAGCTGCGGCGGCGCCTGGCGTGCGAAGTCGAGAACACCGCGGATGATGGTCGCCGCACGCAGCGCCTCCTCGCGCGCAGCATCCAGGTCACGGCCGGGACCGTCGGCACCCTCGGGCAACTCACGCCGGGCGAGCTTGAGAAAGGCGAGGACGTTGTTCAGCGGGTTATTGATTTCGTGGGCGAGGCCGGCGGCCATCTGGCCGATACTGGCGAGCCGTGCCTGACCGAGAAGCTGCTGCTGCGCGGCGTCACGTTCACGAGCGGCGCGATCCAGTTGATCGGCGAGGCGATTGAACGCCACGCCGAGGCGACGCACCTCGAGCGGCCCTTCCGGCAGCGCACGCCGCGTGTGATCGCCATCGGCATAAACAGCGAGCGTGCGCTCGAGCCGTGCCACCGGTGTCGCCACCCGCCGCGCTCCCCAGTGGGCGAGGGCAAAAAAGACCAGCAGCAGCAACCCGCCGCCAACGACGATCCCGAGCCGCGCCTGTTCGTAACGTGCCAGCAGCGTGCCGCGATCGACCCGTGCGGCCACGAGCCAACTGGTCAGGCGGTTCGGGTAAGGGTGAAGCTCGGCGAAATACCAGGCCGCGCCCTTCCCCGGCAGGTCATCGAAATGGCCTTCGCCGCCGAGTTGCAGAGCCGCCCACGGGGCGTCGGGGTAGGTTGCGGACAGAGTGCGCGGCGCACCCTCGAGATCGGTCATCTGCAAGCCGACGGCGCTATCGAAAAGCAACTGGCCGTGGCGCTCGGGCAGGCCCGGATCGACCTCGATCAGTGCCAGTCCTGCGTCATAGAGCCGTGGCACCCGCTCAAGCACGCGATCGACGTGCAGCCCCCAGGTAGTGGCCGCCAGGTAGCCGACCATGGTGCCGTCCAGGACCAGCGGCACAACCGCGTCGAACATGGTCAACCGGCGTGGTGCATCGTGACCACGCCGGGTGCTGGGCAGGATGGTAAAGGCCACTTCACCTGGTTGCAGCGCCTGCAGCCAGGCCACAAATGCCGGATCGTCAGCCTCCTCCTCGACCTGTGGCAGGGCGCCCAACCCCTCGAACTCGGCCGGCACATTACGCGTGCCGCGCACCTTGATCCGGGTGATACCGTCACGATCCATCACCCGCAATAACTGGAAGGTAGTGACCGACTGCTGGAACGACTCGAGAAAACCGGTCAGCTGCGCGTTGAGCCGGGTGTAATCAGGTGGGCGGACGACAGCGCGGCTGGCCGCGAGAATCGGCAGGAAGTCGGTCAGCGCCGGCACCTGGGTGAGGCCGAGCAGCATTTCGCGCTCGGCGAAAAGCTGGCGCTCTATCGCCGACATTGCGCCACGCAGGTTGGCGCCGAGCTGATCAGCCACTTCACGTCGGTGCGCCTGCTCGACGTTGGCGGTAGCCACGAGGCCAACCACGACCATCGGCAGGGCAGCCGCAAGCAGCGCCCAGAGCAGGATGTGGGTGCGCAGCTGCAACGTCAGTTCCTCCCCCTTCGGCACGATGATGGCACACGTCCCGGTGCCTGTCCCGGCACGAGGGCGGCCGTTATACTGCCGGCCGATGAACACCTTGCGCCCGACCGCCATGCTCCTGCTGTTCTGCCTGCTGCTTGCCGGTTGTGGGCAGAAGGGGCGCCTCTACCTGCCGGAAGAGCCGCAACCGACCGCCCCTGCCTCGACCACGAACTGAAGCCGATGGACCACTTCTCCCGAATCGACGGCCGGCTGCACGGTGAAGAGGTGCCGTTGGCAGCGCTCGCCGAACGTTACGGCACCCCGCTCTACGTCTACTCACGGGCAACGCTCGAGCGTCACTGGCACGCCTTCGACAAGGCCCTCGGCGACCTGCCGCACCTGGTCTGCTACGCGGTCAAGGCCAACTCGAACCTGGCGGTGCTCGACGTGTTGGCACGGCTCGGCTCCGGCTTCGACATCGTCTCCGGCGGTGAACTCGAGCGTGTGCTGCGTGCCGGCGGCGACCCGGCCAAGGTGGTCTTCTCCGGAGTCGGCAAGCGCGCCGACGAGTTGGTCACAGCGCTGGAAGCCGGCATCCGCTGCTTTAATGTCGAGTCCGAAGCCGAGCTCGAACGGCTCAACTCGGTCGCCGGCCAGGCGAGCGTACGGGCACCGGTGTCACTGCGCGTCAATCCGGATGTCGACGCTGGCACCCATCCCTACATCGCGACCGGGCTGCGTGAGAACAAGTTCGGTGTCGATGTCGAGCGCGCCTTCGAACTCTACCGTGCGGCGGCGGCGATGCCGCATGTCGAGGTTACCGGCATCGACTGCCATATCGGCTCGCAGCTGACCGGCCTGGCGCCGTTCACCGACGCGCTGGCCCGCGTACTGGCCCTGGTCGACCGCCTCGGTGAGTCCGGCATCACCCTTCGGCATCTCGACCTCGGCGGCGGTCTCGGCATCTGCTACCACGACGAGACACCACCCGAGCCGGCCGACTACGCCCAGGCCTTGCGCCCCATGCTCGACGGCCGTGACCTCGAACTGTTGATTGAGCCAGGCCGCGCCATCGCCGGCAATGCCGGTGTGCTACTGACCCGGGTCGAGCACCTGAAACTGACCAATGACCGTGCATTCGCCATCGTCGACGCGGCCATGAACGACCTGGTCCGCCCGGCGCTCTACCAGGCCTGGATGGCCATCGAGCCGGTGGTCCCGAACACATCAGCCGAAGCGCGTACCTACGATATCGTCGGCCCGGTGTGCGAGACGGGCGACTTCCTCGGCAAGGAGCGCGTCCTGGCGCTGGCCGAGGGGGACCTGCTCGCGGTACGCGGTGCCGGCGCTTACGGATTCGTCATGAGTTCAAACTACAATACCCGCCCACGTGCGGCCGAGGTGCTGGTCGACGGCGACACGGTGCACCTGGTGCGTGCGCGCGAGACCATTGCCGACCTGCTCCGCGGCGAACAGACCCTGCCGGATCAGGCATGAGCGAGACGACACCGCTGCAGCGCCTGCCTGAACCGGAGCTGATGGACGGCGAGGCACAGGCACGGGCCTATGCCGAGGCCGACTTTTCCGAGCCTCATGACCACTTTGTCACCCTGTTCCAGGAGTTCTTCTCCGGGATCAAAATCGATGGCCGCGTGGTCGACCTCGGCTGTGGCACGGCTGACATCACTCTGCGCTTCGCCCGCGCCTACCCCGACTGCCGTGTTGATGGCCTCGATGGCTCTGCGGCGATGCTCGGTCACGGCCAGGCCGCGGTCGACAGCGCCGGCCTCGGCGATCGCGTCAACCTGCAGCAAGGGTTGCTACCGGAGGCCGTACTGCCGACCGCGACCTACCCGGTAGTGATCTGCAACAGCCTGTTGCATCACCTGCACCGCTCCGGGGTGTTGTGGGCAACCGTCGACCGGCTCGCAGAACCGGGAGCGGCGGTGTTCATCATGGACCTGATGCGGCCGGCCACCGCGGCCCAGGTCGATCAACTGGTGGCCGCCTACGTCGCCGACGAGCCCGCGATCCTGCAGCACGATTTCCGCGCCTCGCTGCATGCCGCATTTACCGTCACCGAGGTCGTTGAACAATTGCACGATGCCGCACTCGACTGGCTCGATGTCTGCGCGGTCAGTGATCGCCACCTGGTGATCAGCGGACAACGTCCTGCCTGACGGCGAGGCACTTGCATCGCCCCGCAGGCGCGCTTACCTTGCCGCCATGCAACTCCGCTTCAGCAAAATGCACGGTCTCGGTAACGATTTCATTGTCGTCGATGGCGTGCGCCAGAAGATCGCACTCGACGCCGCGACAGTCCGCCGGCTGGCCGACCGCCATACCGGCATCGGCTGCGACCAGCTGCTGGTGGTGGAACCACCGCCCGACGAGTCGGTTGATTTCCGCTATCGCATCTTCAACGCCGACGGTGGCGAAGTGGAGCAGTGCGGCAATGGCGCGCGCTGCTTCGCCCGCTTCGCCCGTGACCAGGGGCTGAGCGACAAGACCACCCTGCGCGTCGCCACCTCGGCCGGGACATTGACGCTGCAGATCGAGGATGACGGCCAGGTGACCGTCGACATGGGTGTGCCCGAACTGGAACCGTCACGGATTCCGTTCACGGCCGTGACGCGCGCGGCACACTACCAAGTCGACACCGAGCTTGGCGAGATCACCTTCGGTGCCGTCGCCATCGGTAATCCGCACGCGGTGCTGCTGGTCGATGACCCGGCGACCGCTCCGGTCGACACCGTCGGCCCGCTGCTCGAGTCACACCCGAACTTCCCGCGCCGGGTCAACGTCGGCTTTCTCGGCGTCACCGACCGTACCCACGCTCGCTTGCGGGTGTTCGAACGCGGTGTCGGCGAAACCCGTGCGTGTGGTAGCGGCGCCTGCGCGGCGGTCGTCGTCGGCCGCCTCCAGGGGCTGTTCGACCCTTCCGTCACGGTCGACCTGACCGGCGGACGACTTGTGATAAGCTGGCTTGGCGAAGGCGAATCGGTGCACATGACCGGTCCCGCCAGCCACGTGTTCGAGGGTGTCATCGAGCTATGAGTGAAGCGCAACCCGACTCATCCTGCAGTGCGGAGATCGTCGCCGCCTACCTCGTCGAGCACCCGGAATTCCTGCAGAACCATCCGGAACTGCTCAGTGATCTCGTCATCCCCCATCCAACCGGCAGCGCCATCTCCCTGATCGAGCGCCAAGTTCAGGTGCTGCGCGACAAGCAGACCGCCGCCGAGCTCCAGCTGCGCCAGCTGATCGAGGTGGCGCAAGACAATGACCGCCTCGCCGAACGCATGCACCGGCTCACCCTGGCGCTGCTCGACTGCACCACGCTCAGCGCTGTCATCACCGCCGTACACGACAACCTGAGTGGTGCCTTCGGGGCCGATCATGTCGCGCTCCTGCTGTTCGATGACCGGGTCAATGGCCCGACCCTGGAAGCGACCCGCTGGCTCAGTGCGCGCAGCCCTGAGCTGGCTGAATTCGACAACATCCTCAACAGCCGCAAACCGATCTGTGGCCGCCTGACTACCGCTCAACTCGACTGCCTGTTTGGCCCCGACCCGAGTGCCGTCGGCTCGGCGGTGGTCATCCCGCTGGCCGAAAATGAACCGTACGGCCTGCTCGGTATCGGCAGCGGAGACGCCGAACGTTTCCAGCACGGCATGGGCACCACCTTCCTGCAGCAACTCGGCCAGCTGATCAGTCATGCGCTGAGCCGCCACCTGGAACAGGCCCCAGCGCCCCAGGCCGGCCGCGAGGCGGACTAGACCACTTGCCCCGTGGAGGCGCCCGAACAGGCCTGGCTGACACGTTTTCTCGACTACCTGCGTACCGAACGGCGGCTGTCACCGCGCACTCTCGACGCCTACCGTCACGATCTCGAGGCGCTGCACACCTTCTGTACCAACAGCGAGATCACGCACTGGGCTGACCTCAATGCCCACCACGTGCGCGCCTTCGTCGCGTCACGCCACCGTGCCGGGCTCTCCGGACGCAGCCTGCAGCGTCAGTTGTCATCGATCCGTGCCCTCTACCGTTACCTGCTGCGCGAGGGCCATGCCAACCACGACCCGGCCGCCGACGTGCGTGCACCGCGCAGCGGCAAGCGGCTTCCGACCACGCTCGACGTCGAGCAGATCGGCCGGTTGGTCGAGTTCGCCGGAGACACACCGCTCGATTACCGCGACCGGGCCCTGTTCGAACTCTGCTACTCCTCCGGCCTGCGCCTGGCCGAACTGGTCGGTCTCGACCTGCTCGACCTCGACCTGAGCGATGCCACGGTGCGGGTCACCGGCAAGGGGGCAAAAAGCCGTGTCGTCCCGGTTGGGCGCTGTGCGCTCAAGGCACTGACGGCCTGGATCGCGGTACGCGGCGATCTCGCCGGGACGGAACAGCAAGCATTATTTGTCAGCAAGGGTGGCCGCCGCCTCGCCCCGCGCAGCGTGCAGGCGAGGCTCCGTACCCGCGCCCTCGGCCAGGGGCTCGATCGGGCAGTGCATCCGCACATGCTGCGCCACTCGTTCGCCAGTCACCTGCTGGAATCGAGCGGTGACCTGCGTGCGATCCAGGAATTGCTCGGCCATGCCGACATCGCCACGACGCAGATCTACACTCACCTCGACTACCAGCACCTGGCAAAGGTCTACGACCAGGCCCATCCAAGGGCCCGCAAGAAAGGCGAAAAGTCAGGGTAAGGAACCTCTGATTAAGTCTGGACGAAGTAGATTGCGCTTCAGAATGTTCAGAATCGAGGCGCAAAACGCACGTAATAGCTAGCTATTGCGAAGCTTTGTAACGAAAAGGCTGGACATTCTGGGCGCCAGATACGAGTTCATGATTTGATCAGAGGTTCCGTAACTGCGGGAGGGCTGCTTCCAACGCCATTCCCAGGCCGTCATTTTGCAGGCCGGGTTTCAGTCGGACTAGCGAGCTGGATCGCCCTGTAGGTCGGGCTTTAGCCCGACATGTCGGACTGAAGTCCGACCTACAGATTGCCCTGCATCAGCGGGAATGTCGGTCCAAAGTCCGACCAAAAAATCGCCCGATCGTCGCCGAAAGTGGCGGATCAGCGGGATTTTCTTTGCGGAAGGGCAGGAAATCACTCCGCCGCGGGCAGTGCGCTGATACGCAGGCGGCCGGCATCGTCACGACGCGAGATCAGTTCGTTCACCGCCACCAGCTCGACCCCGAGGGCTTCGAGCAACGGCAACATCTCGACCAGTACCGCCAGGGTTGCCGGGTGTGGGTGACCAATCGCCAGCGCGCTGCCGGTGGCCCGTGCCTCCTCGACCAGGCCGAGGAACTCGACGCGGATGGCGTCTCGCTCGACGACGTTGTCGAGAAAACGGTCACGCTCGGCACGACGCAGGCCGAAATCACCGGCCACCTGAAACGCCACCGTTTCGTCGGTGGTACGGCTGTCGACGTAGAACAGGTCACCCTGCGCCTGCAGCGCCGTCATCACCCAGCGCATCTGTTTGGGCTGGCGGGTCAGCCGGCTGCCCATGTGGTTGTTGACGCCGCGTGCGGCAGGCACCGAGGCCAGGTCGGCATCGAGCCGGCTGATAAAGGCCTCGCGGTCGAGGTCGGAGGTGAGCACACCCGGACCGGGCGGCTGCCCGCCGACCGGCTCCATCGGCAGGTGCAGCAGCACCTCGTGACCGCGTGCTGCAGCTTCGCGCGCCAGCATCGCACCGTACGGTGTGTGCGGCAGCACCGACAGCGCCACCGCGGACGGGAGTTCGAGCACGGCAACGTCAGCGGCACGGTCACCGAGGTCATCAATGATGATGCTGACGACCGGCCCAGCGGCAACCGGCGCCGTGATGGCGACAATCAGCGACAACAGCAGGCTTGCGGCTCGGCTAGGCACCGGTCTTCCGCAGCAGGTGCAGGCCTTTGAGCAGGTTCAGCGCCTCGTGCAGCGGATAATCGTCGACGATCTGCGCGGCGGCAGGGGACTGGGCCGGCTTGCTGTCTGCCGCCTTCTTGCCATTGCCGTTTTCCAGGTGGCGACTCAGATCGGCCTCCTTGATCCGGCCAATGTCCTGACCCTCGATGGCCGCCAGTCGTACCCGCCCGAGGGCGATGTCAGGAACGATCCCTTCGGCCTGGATCGAGCGCCCGTTAGGGGTGTAGTAACGCGCCGTGGTCAACTTCAGCGCAGTCTCCTCGCCAATCGGCATGATGGTCTGCACCGAGCCCTTGCCAAAGGTGGGTGAACCGACCACCAGGGCACGGGTATGGTCCTGCAGGGCGCCGGCAACGATTTCCGAGGCTGAGGCCGAGCCGCCGTTGACCAGCACCACCAGCGGAGCGCCATCGATAACGTCACCTGCGGTGGCGCTGAAGCTGAGCTTGGAGTCGGCAATACGTCCCTCGGTATAGACGATCAGTCCTTCGTCGAGAAAAGCATCGCTCACCTCGACCGCACCGTTGAGCACGCCGCCCGGATTGTTACGCAGATCGAGCACCATGCCCTTGAGCTTCCCGCCAGAGCTCTCCTTGAGCTTGTTGGCTGCCGCAACCAGGTTCTCACCGGTGCGGGCGCGGAACTGGCTGACACGAATGTAACCGTAGCCCTCCTCGAGGATGTGGCTGCGGACACTCTTGACCTTGATGATGGCGCGGGTGACGGTGATCTTGAGTGGTTGGTCCCGGCCTTCGCGGACGATGGTCAGGATGATGTCCTCACCAGGTTCGCCACGCATCAGCTTGACGGCCTCGTTCAGGGTCATTCCTTTCACCGGGGTGTCGTCGAGACGGATGATCAGGTCACCGGCCTGAACGCCGGCGGCCTTCGCCGGTGTATCGTCGATCGGTGAAATCACCTTGATGAAGCCATCTTCCATACCGACTTCGATGCCAAGACCTCCGAACTGGCCGCTGGTACCGATACGGATATCCCTGAAGCTCTCGGCATCGAGAAACGAGGAGTGCGGATCAAGTCCGGCGAGCATGCCCTGGATGGCGTACTTGAGCAGGTCATCGTCGCTGACATCGATGACGTAATCCTGCTTGATGCGCCCGAACACTTCCGTGAACAGCCGCAGCTGCTGCAGCGGTAACTCGGGGCGCGCCTGCTCGTCCTGCTCCTGCGCAGGTTCTGCTGACTGCTGGGCCTGCGCCGGGAGCGTACCCAGCACCAGCACAGTGGTGAGCAGAAGGACGGCGGCATCGGGTCGCAGAGATATCATCGTTTCACTCCTGGGTGCGGCACGGTCACCGGCCGCTCCTGCGAAGATAGACCAGACGAGGGTGCCGGCGAAAGCGCCGGACGCGCTCAGCCGGTGCGCCGCTTCCGATCGGCGCGGCACCAGCGTGCCGGATTGATTGGCCGACCACGGTGACGGATCTCGAAGTAGAGCCCAGCCTGG
>QNFN01000039.1 GCA_003645555.1 Gammaproteobacteria bacterium
ACCGCCGACCGGACCGCGCACGCGGCGCCAGGCCGGCGTGCGCAGTGGCACCCGGGTGCTGTCGACTTTGACCGGGATGCGCGCGGTTTTCTCCCTGCCGCGCTGTTTGACGGGGGCGTCAGTTCGCTCGTTCATGCGTGGATCTCCTCGGTCCCGGTCCCGGTAACAGGTGCCGTGGGCCGCGCCAGTTGGCGCAGCAGATGCGGGACCAGGGCGGATGCCGCCTCATCCCAGGTTGCCGGGCCACCGACATCAGCGGTGCGAATTACCTCGAGTCCCGGGTAGCCGCAGGGGTTGATACGGGAGAAGGGTGCGAGATCGAGATCGACGTTCAGGCTGAGCCCATGGTAGCTGCAGCCGCGTCGCACCCGTAGCCCGAGCGAGGCGATTTTGCACCCATTGACGTAGACGCCAGGGGCGTCGCGTCGGCCAATGGCCTCGATGCCGTAGCTGGCCAGCAGGTCGATGACCGCGAACTCGAGGCGCTGCACCAACTCGCGTATGCCGAGGCCGCGCCGGCGCAGATCGATCAGTGGGTAGGCGACCATCTGGCCGGGGCCGTGGTAGGTCACCTGGCCACCCCGGTCGACCGCCACGACGGGAATGTCGCCCGGATCGAGCAGGTGTTCAGGGCGCCCGTTCATGCCTTGGGTGAAGACCGGCGGGTGTTCGACCAGCCAGAGTTCGTCGGGGGTGGTCGCGTCGCGACCGTCGGTGAACGCCTGCATCTCATGCCAGACCGGGCGGTAGTCGCGGCGGCCGAGGTAGCGAAGCAGTGGGTCGGTGACGACGTTCACAGGGCCATCAGCACCAGGTCAGCGGCCGTCAGGTCAGCGTAGATGGCATCGATCTGGTCACGGCTGGTTGCGGTGATGGTCACCGTGATCGAGACAAAGCGGCCCCCACCACTGGACTGCGCCCTGACCGCCCCTTCGCCAAGATCCGGGGCATGGCGGCGGACGATGCCGACCACGGTCGTTTCGAAGTCGCCCTCGTTGCGTCCCATCGCCTTGATCGGGAAGGAGCACGGAAAGTCGAACAGCGAACTCTCGTCGGGGCTCATGGCGGGTGGGCTCAGGCGGCTGCCAGGCCAGCCTTGTACTCCTGGTAGAGGCGGTTGATTTTTCGCCACAGCGGTCCCGGTCGACCGTCGCCGACCGGCCGGCCGTCGAGGGTGGTCACCGGGCTCACCTCGCGGGTGGAACTGGTGACCCAGATCTCGCTGGCTGTCGCCAAGCGTGTCATCAACAGCTCCTCTTCACGGTATTCGATACCGTCGGCGCGGGCGAGTTCCAGTACCAGGTTGCGGGTGACGCCGGTTAGCATGCCGGGGTCGACCGGGGGCGTGACCAGCACGTCGTCGATGACGGCAAAGACATTGCTCGCCGTGGCCTCTACCACTCGACCGTCGCGCACCAGCAGCGCTTCGTCGGCGCCTTGTGTCGTTGCCGCCTGCTTCTGCATGACGTTCGCCAGCAGTGTGATGGCCTTGATCTGGCACAGTGCCCAGCGGGTGTCTGGCAGGGTGACGGCGGTGATGCCGTGTTCGGCGACCTCGGCCGGGCGCGGTGGCAGTGGCATGGCCATGGCGAAGACCGTCGGCACCAGCCCGGGCGCGACGGCGTGATCACGCTTCGGGGCCACGCCGCGGGTCACCTGCAAATAGAGGGCGAGGTCACCACCGCCGTTGGCCTCGGCCAGTTGCGTCAGCAGGCGCCGCCAGCCGGGGCGGTCGTACGGGTTGGGGATGCCCGTGGCCGCGAGGCTCGTGGCCAGCCGTTCGAGGTGCTCGTCCATGCGGCACGGGTGACCGCCGTAGACCGGCAGCACCTCGTAGACGCCGTCACCGAACAGGAAGCCACGATCGAGGACCGGGACACGTGCCTCGTCCAGTGGCAGCAGTTGTCCGTCGAGCCAGGCGAGCGGTCGTTCAGGTGTTGTCATGCGGGTGGTTCACTCCAGCCACAGGCGCACAGTGTCGCTGAGTTGCTGCCACAGTCCGCCCTCGGCGACCTGCTGCAATGCTACCAGCGGAGCCGTGGCGATGACCTCGTCACCGAGGCGCACTGACAGGGTGCCGTACTCCTGGCCGCGGGTGACCGGGGCGGAGATCTGGCGTTCGATCTCCATGCCCGGCTGCAATTGCTTGTAGCGGCCACGCGATACGGTCACCCAGAGATCGTCGCTGGCCAGGCCGAGCGGCAGGGTCTGCTGCGCACCTTTCCACAGCCGCACCTCGGTGATTGTCTCGCCAGCCTGGTAGAGGCGATGGGTCTCGAAGAAACGGAAGCCGTAGTTGAGCAGGCTCAGGCTCTGCTGGACACGTGCCTCCTCGCTGTCCGCACCGAGCACCACCGCGATCAGGCGCATGCCATCGCGTTCGGCCGAGGAGGCGAGGCAGTAGCCGGCCGAAGCGGTGTGGCCGGTTTTGACGCCGTCAACCGACTTGTCGCGCCAGAGCAGGCGATTGCGGTTGTGTTGCTTGATGCCGTTGAAGGTCATTTCGCGCTCGGCAAACCAGGCGTAGTACTTCGGGAATTCGACGATCAGTGCCCGGCTCAGGGTGGCGATGTCGCGCGCCGTGATCAGGTGCTCCGGGTCGGGCAGGCCGGTGCTGTTGACGAAGTGGGTTCCGGTCATCCCGAGCCGTCCCGCGTGGCGGTTCATTAGTGCGGCGAAGGTGGTCTCGTCGCCGGCCACGTGCTCGGCGAGAGCGACGCTGGCGTCGTTGCCGGACTGGATGATCACCCCCTTGAGCAGCGCCTCGACCGAGACCTGCTTGCCGACCTCGATAAACATTCGCGACCCTTCCATGCGCCAGGCTTTTTTGCTGACGGTGACCAGGTCGGTGAGTTTCAGGTTATCGGCACGCAGTTCGTGCAGCACGGCGTAGACGGTCATGATCTTGGTGATGCTGGCCGGCTCGACCGGGCGGTCGATATCCTTTTCAGCGAGCACCTTGCCGCTGTGCATGTCCTGCAACAGCCAGCTGCGGGCCCCTAGCTGGGGTGCAGAGGGGACGGGGAGGGGGGCGGCGGCGAGGGCGCTGGCGAACAGCACCAGCGCAACCGCCGTGAGAGCGCGTAACGGGATGGCCATCATAGTCCTTAGGAACTGCCGGAAAATTGGGTTTGGAATCGGGTGCGGAACGGTGGCGTCCAACCATTCTATTCTAGCGCGCCTCCCCCAGGGTCGTGAAATCGCTCCGTGCGCGGGCGCGGTCCAGGTGATGGGTTATGCTTCGTTGTCCGCTACGTCAGGGTCGACGACGACCGGGTGGGGTGCGGGGTCGGAGGCGTGACGGGGGACGGAACATGAAGGTACTGGCAGTCGATCTTGGCGGCACCAAGACCCTGCTCCAGCTGGTCGAACTTGGCGGCGAATGGCCGCTGGTGCTGTGCGAGCGGCGCTACGCCAGTGCCGAATTCGAGAGTTTCGAGGCCCTGCTCGAGCAGTTCCTGGAGAAGGCTGATACCAGCGGGCTGCACGCCGTCTGTATCGCTGTGGCCGGGCCGGTGAGTTCCCGCGACGGTCGCCAGGTGGCCAATGTCACCAACCTTCCATGGACCCTCGACAGCGAGGCGCTTGCCGCGCGCCTGCAGATCGGCAACTGTCGGTTGGTCAACGATTTCGTCGCCGCGGCCTATGGCGTTGATGAAGTCGATACGGGCCACCGCACCGTGCTGCAGGCGGGGGACCCGGAGCCGGGCGGTTCGCGTGCGGTGATCGGCGCTGGCACCGGGCTGGGCCACGCCATCCTGGTCGGCCGCGGCGAGCAGCTGCGCTGCCTGCCCTCGGAAGCTGGCCACGTCGCGTTCGCTCCGCTCGACGACGAGCAGTGCGAACTGTGGGCGTGGTTACGTGCCGACCTTGGTCGCGTCTCCTGCGAGCACATCCTTTCCGGCCCCGGCCTGGCACGCATCTACCGCTTTTTCGAGAGTCGCGAACATGGTAAGCCCGCTACCGTCTGGCCCGGCCCGAATGCCGCAGCCGAGGGCATCACCACCCGGGCGCTGAATGGCAGCGATCCGGTAGCGGTACGCACGCTGGCCCTGTTCGGGCGCATCTACGGGGCCCAGGCCGGTCACTTCGCCCTGGCCAGCCTGGCCACCGGTGGAGTCTACGTGGCTGGCGGTATCGCGCCGTGCATTGTCGAGACCCTGCACGGAGGTTTTCTGGAGGCGTTCCGTGAGCAGGGGCCAATGTCGGCGCTGGTGGCACGGTTGCCGCTGAAGGTCATCACCGAGCCCAAGGTCGGCCTGCTCGGTGCGGCGCGATTGGCGATTCGCGACGTCCGCCACGCCGCCGCCTGCGCCTGAGGTGGCATGGCGCTCTACGCCATCGGCGACATCCAGGGCTGTTACGACGAGTTGCGTTCGCTGCTCGATGTCCTGCGTTTCGATCCCGTAGCAGACCGGCTCTGGTTCACCGGCGACTTGGTCAATCGCGGGCCGGAGTCGTTGGCTACGCTGCGTTTCGTTCGCGATCTGGGCGAGTGCGCGGTGATCGTGCTTGGCAACCACGACCTGCATCTGCTGGCCGTCGCCCGAGGCCAGTCCCCGCTCAAACGCAAGGACACCCTGCAACCGGTACTCGACGCCCCCGACCGCGATGAACTGCTCGACTGGCTGCAGGGCCGGCCGCTATTGCACCACGACCCCGGACTTGACCTGACCCTGCTGCACGCGGGACTGCCGCCGCAGTGGTCGGTTGCCACGGCGCGCGCGTTGGCGGCCGAGGTCGAGGCCGTGCTGCGTGAAGGTGATGGGGACGCCTATTTCAGTCACATGTACGGCGACACCCCGGAGCAGTGGGATGTTGGGCTGGAGGGCTGGGCACGCCTGCGCTTCATCACCAACTGCCTGACCCGGATGCGCTACTGCACCGCTGATGGGCGCCTGGTCCTGGGCTCCAAGGGTCCGCCGGGCACCCAGCTTCCGGGTGCCTTGCCCTGGTTCGGGGTCCCCGGGCGTGTCAGTGCCGGCGAGCGTATCGTCTGCGGTCATTGGTCGGCACTCGGCTACGTCAATCGTACGGACCTGCTCGCGCTCGACACCGGTTGCCTCTGGGGCGGTACCTTGACGGCCATGCGGCTCGATGGGGCGGGAGGCCCCTGGCAGGTCGACTGCGCCGGGGTGGCGCGGCCGAGCGGCTGATCCGCCGGCGGGTGTACCTGGCGCCGTGGCGCCGGTCAGGCCGCGGGCAGGCCGGCACTGAGGCGTCGCCGCAGACGTTCACGACTGCGGATCAGTATGCCGAGGGCCTTGCGTTCGTTGGCGCTTTCGACCGGCAGGTCGGCATGGGCCGCACGCAACTCGGTGAGTTCACGGTCGAGGTCGAGGGGACGGGTGCGCTTGAACAGGGAACGAATCACGGGCAGGCCTCCTTGCCGTAGCAGTTCACACCATCCTGCACGCCGGGATGCGTTGGCGCGATGGTAATCCGGCCTTCAGGATGACAGCCGGGGCTGAAAAGGGCGTAGGTGTTCGCTTACACCATGCCGGGAGATGCGGCACGGTAGACATCGTAGCGAGTCGTGCGCCCGGTCACGCTCCAGTCCGGTGCCCGGTCACCCAGCGCCTCGGCACGGCTCGGTCGTTTTACCACCACGCGCAGGCAAGCCGCCGCCAGCGCCGGGCCCAGCAGGGCGCCGGCATCGGTGTCGTGGCCAACGGCACCACGTAGCAGGCGCATCTCCTTGCGTACCAGGGCGGCCTTGTCCCGCGGCGGATGCATCGGGTCGAGGTAGACGACATCGGGGCGCAGGTCTGTGTCACCCCTGGCCAGGTCGGTGAGCACATTGTGGGCATCGGCCAGACGCAGGCTGATGCGTCCGCAGGTGTCAGCGGCCAGGGGCTGGGCCCGGGCGAGGCCGTCACGCAGCAGGGCGTGGACCACCGGCATACGTTCGAGCAGCGTGACCCGGCAACCCAGGCCGGCGAGTTCGAAGCCGTCGCGCCCGAGACCGGCGGTGGCATCGAGTACCGAGGGCCGCACACCGCCGCGCACACCGACGGCACGGGCCAGCGCCTGGCGCACGCCACCCCCGTGCCGGCGTCGGTAGCCGGCGCGCCCGGTGGCCAGGTCGCAACGCAGCGCGGCCCCGCTCGTCGGGTCGCACAGGCTCAGACCGTCGGCAGCCAGGCGCAGCAGCAAAACATCCTCACCTGTCGGGTGCGTGTTGAACGGGAGGTTCAACTCGGCGGCAAGCTGCCGGGCCGGCATGGTGAGGCTGTCGTCGGCGGCAACGACCGCCAGCACAGTCATTGCTGGCCGGGTGGCGGCAATGGCGGCTCGTTGGTGGATGGTGGCGGAGCCTGACCGGGTGGCGGCGGGTGTTCGCCGCGAATCCATCCGCGCAACCGCGTGAACAGGGTACCGATGGCACGCAGCAGCTTCGGCAGCAGCCACACCAGCAGCACGATGAAGAGCACCAGCATGGCCAGGAACAGCCACGGGTAGTGCAGCGCGGTCCAGAGGCCGCCGATCACCAGCACGTCCTCACCAATCGAGGCACCCCAGTTGGTGAAAGGTTCCGGCGACGTATTGATCAGGACGCGCCCACCGGCCTTGAGGGTGTGGGCACCGGCCGCCAGTCCGCCGCCAATCAGCAGTCCGGCAATCTCCGCGGCAGGTCCCATTTCGCCCACCGCGCCGGCGGCGAGCAGGGCACCGGCCGGGATACGGATGAATGTGTGAATGCCATCCCACAGGCTATCGACACCGGGGGTCTTGTCGGCAAAGAATTCGACGCAGTACATGAAGCCGGCTGCGGCCAGCACCAGCGGGTCGGCGAGGATCAGCAGGTCGGGCGGCAGGGCGAGGTAACCGCCACTGTGCATGAAGCCGAGCATGAACACGGCGGCATAGAGGTTGATGCCGCTGGCCCAGGCGGCGCCGAGGCTCAGGGCGACGCTGTTGATGACTTCCATCCGGTCTCTCCGTTGGTGATCCCCTTCAGGAACCTCTGATCAAGTCTGGACGCACTAGATGGTGATGCAGAATGTTCAGATTTGAGGCGCAGAGTGCACGTAATAGCTGGCTATTGTGAAGCTTGGCAACGAAAAAGCTGGGCATTCTGGGTGCCAGATACGAGTTCATGACTTGATCAAAGGTTCCCTATACTTAGTGGGGGTTATCCTGGCCGAGTTCAATCCCCCTCGCCCAAGTGCCGTGACCACGCCTCGTCAGGGTCGCCAGAGACAAAAAAGGACGGGTTAAGGAGGGATTCCTTGGTGTTGTAACGCAGTGGGCGCATCCGGGTGTCGGTCACGCAGCCGCCGGCAGCCTCGACGATGCACTGGGCGGCCGCAGTGTCCCACTCCGAGGTCGGGCCCAGCCGGGCATAGAGATCGGCCCGGCCCTCGGCCACCAGGCACGATTTCAGCGAACTGCCAATGCGCATGATTTCGTGTGGGCCGACCCGGGCAAGGAACGCCTCGAGTGGCGCACTCGGGTGCGAACGGCTGCCGGCGATGGTGATCGGTCCAGGGCTGAGGGGGCGGCAGTGGATCGCCTCGGTCGGGCCGTCACCATGGCGCCGGAAGGCCCCCTGATCTGTGACGGCGAAGTAGCAGACCCCGGTGACCGGAACGTAGACCAGCCCGAGTACCGGACGGCCAGCATCGATCAGTGCGATGTTGACGGTGAACTCGCCGTTGCGTTTGACGAACTCACGGGTGCCGTCGAGCGGGTCGATCAGCCAGTAGCGGGTCCAGGTGCGGCGCTCCTCGAACGGGATTTTGGCCGACTCCTCGGAGAGGATCGGCAGCCCCGGTGTCAGGGTGGCGAGGCCGTCGACCAGTACGTGGTGGGCGGCCATGTCGGCCGCAGTCAGCGGTGAGTCGTCGTCCTTGTGTTCGACCGCAAAGTCGGTGGAGTAGATGGCCATGATCGCTTCGCCGGCAGCATGGCCGAGACGGCATACCTCCGGCAGCAGGTTGCTAGGGTCGTCGGCCATGTCGTTCATGTGCGTTGTCTCTCACGGATCAGGAACAGCGCGGCCAGGGTCCGCGCCTCGGTGACATCGGGGCGCGCGGCCAGTTCGGTGAGCTGCTCCAGCGGCCAGCGGACCACCTCCGGCGGTTCGGGTTCGTCGCCTGGCAGTGGGTCGTGGTAGAGCTCTTCGGCAAGCACCATGCGGGTGCCGTGCTGCATGTAGGCCGGGGCAAGGGTCAACATCTGCAGCGCCTGCAATCGGCGCGCGCCGAAACCGGTCTCTTCGCGCAGCTCCCGTAGCGCGGCCTGTTCCGGGGTTTCGCCAGGTTCGATCAGCCCCTTGGGCAGGCCGAGCTCGTAGCGATCGACCCCGGCGGCATACTCGCGTACCAGCAGCACCGTGCCGTCATGGTCCAGCGCAATCACCATCACCGCACCATCTGTGCTGCCAGTCAGTCGTTCGAATTCGGCTTCATGGCCGTTGGCGAAGCGCAGGTTCAGGCGTTCGACACGAAACAGCCGTGAGGCGGCGACGGTCTCGCGGTGCAGGATCTTCGGCGGGGTCGGCATGCTGGTTCGGTCGGTGCGCGGTGCGGCGCAGGCGATTGTGCCACAGGCGGATCGTCGGTGGAGGTCGTCCCGATGGGGTGGCGTTAGAATCGGATTCAATATCCAACCCCTGATCACGAGGCGGAAGATGGTCGATTGGCCAACGGTCAGCACGGTGTTCCTCGACATGGACGGCACCCTGCTCGACCTGCACTACGATAACCATTTCTGGCTCGAGCACGTGCCGCGCCGTTACGCCGAGCGTCATGGCATGACGCTCGAGGCCGCCCACGAGGCCCTGTTGGTGCGTTACCGTGCCGTCGAGGGGACGATGGCCTGGTACTGCGTCGACTACTGGAGTGAACAGCTCGACCTCGACATCGCACTGCTCAAGGAGGAGGTCGAGCATCTGATCGCGGTCCACCCGGACGTGGTCGAATTTCTCGATACCGTGCGTGACTCCGGGCGGCGCGTGGTTCTGGTGACCAATGCTCATGGCAAGAGCCTGGCGTTGAAGCTCCGTCGCACCCGGCTCGGTGGTCACCTTGATGGCGTGGTCTGTGCGCATGATCTTGGGTTGCCCAAGGAGCAGCCGGCGTTTTGGGCGCGGCTGCAGCCGAGAGAGCCGTTCGTGCCGGAGGCGACGCTACTGGTCGACGATAGCCTACCGGTTTTGCGCAGTGCGGCACGCCACGGCATCGCTCACCTGCTGGCGGTGCGCCGGCCCGACAGCCGGCAACCGCCACGCAAGATTGACGAGTTTCCGGCGATTGACGGTTTTGCCGACCTGTTACCGCTGCCGCTCAACCGTCCCAGCGCTTGAAGCGTTTACGGCAGTAGGTGAGCAGGGCGTTGTAGTCGGGGAAATAGCGCTTGAAGTGCTTCTCGGCCGGTTCGTCGTGCTCACAGAAATCGTGGTCGTAGTCACGGCAGATGTAGGGGCGCTCGTCATAGATCGTGCACAACCCGTCATCACCGAGGTGGCTGCAGCGGGTCTCGAACAGCAGGTACCAGCCCTCGTCGTCCTGGTAGGCGCGCACCCCGCGATGGGCCAGCTGCCAGAGCAGGAACTCGAAGTCGCGTTTGCTGCGTGGGGTCGCTATCCACTGGGTGATGTAGTTGCAGCAGAGCCGTCCATGACAGCGGCTGCACTTGTCGATGGCGACATTCAGTTCGGACATCGGGCGGCTCTCGTTCCCTAGGCCGTATATTGCACCAGCATCACGGATGCCGGCGCAGGAGAGGTGCGACTGGGCGCCGCGCTGGAGGGAAAGGAATAACCGTGGCTATTCCTTGAGTGAAGCGCAAGTCCAGGCGGGCCTGGACCAGCCGGGACCGTGATAGGCCACGGGCCGGTAACCAACTGTATGTTTCGGATTCGGTTCAAAATCGATCTTTCCCACTGGCGTTTTAAGGAACCTCTGATTAATTCTGGG
>QNFN01000040.1 GCA_003645555.1 Gammaproteobacteria bacterium
AGCATGACCTTCGATCACCGCAAGTACCGACCCGCACCGGGCGTTCCCCTGGACGACCGCCAGTGGCCAGACAGGCTCATCGAGCACGCTCCGCGCTGGGCCAGCGTCGACCTTCGCGACGGCAACCAGGCACTGCTCGAGCCCATGGGTGTCCGCGAAAACAGGCGATTGTGGGCACTTTTGGTCCGGCTCGGTTTCAAGGAGATCGAGGTCGGTTTCCCGTCGGCGAGCCGCCCGGACCATGACTTCCTGCGCTGGCTGATCGAAGAGGATCGTATCCCGGACGACGTCACCGTCCAGGTGCTGGTGCAGGCGCGCGAGGAACTGATCGCCAGGACCTTCGACGCCCTGCGCGGCGTGCGCCGGGCCAACGTCCACGTCTACAACTCGACCTCGACGGTGCAGCGCGAGCGGGTTTTCGACCTCGACCGCGACGGCATCAAGCAGATCGCCGTCAACGGGGCCGAGTGGGTCCGGAACCACGCCGACCGGCACCCTGACATCGACTGGGTGTTTCAATACTCGCCGGAGAGCTTCACCAGCACCGAACCGGACTACGCCATCGAGGTGTGCGAGGCGGTCATGGACATCTGGCAGCCGACCGCCGACCAGCCGTGCATCCTCAACCTGCCGGCGACGGTCGAAGTGGCCTCACCCAACCAGTTCGCCGACCAGATCGAGTATTTCTCGACCCGGATCTCGCGACGTGACGCCCTGGTGCTGTCGGTGCACACCCACAACGACCGTGGCTGCGCTGTCGCCGCCGGCGAGTTGGCGTTGCTGGCCGGGGCCGAGCGGGTCGAGGGGACGTTGCTCGGCAACGGCGAGCGCACCGGCAACATGGACATCATCACCATGGCGATGAACCTCTACAGCCAGGGCATCGATCCGCAGCTCGACCTGAGCCGTCCCGACGAGATCATCCAGATCTACACCGAGTGCACGCAGATGCCGGTGCATCCGCGCCATCCGTGGGTCGGTGAACTGGTCTACACCGCGTTCTCCGGCAGCCACCAGGATGCCATCCGCAAGTGCCTGGCCAGGCAGCAGGCCGGTGAGCCGTGGCAGGTGGCCTACCTGCCGGTCGATCCGAAGGATCTCAGCCGCGACTACCAGGCGGTGATTCGCGTCAACAGCCAGTCGGGCAAGGGTGGCGTGGCCTTCGTCCTCGAGCGGGATTTCGGGCTGATGCTGCCGCGCTGGCTCCAGGTCGAGGTGGCGCAGCTGGTGCAGCAGGTCAGCGAGCAACAGGGTGGCGAAATCGACGGCCCGGCAATCCACCGGCTGTTCGTCGACCACTTCGTAGCCGACCAGGCGCCGGTCAGACTGCTCGGCTACCAGCTCAGCCGCAACGGCCACGACGTCATCGAGGCGCACCTCGCCAACGACGGCACCGAGCAGACGCTGCACGGCGAAGGGGTCGGGGCGATCGCCGCCTTTGTCGATGCGTGGTCGCGCCACAGCGGGCGCAAGGTAGGCGTCGTCGACTATGCCGAGCATGCGGTCGGTGGCGGCACCGATGCCGAGGCAGCCGCCTACGTCCAGCTCAATATCGACGGTCGGCGCTATGCGGGTGCCGCCTTCGATCGCGACACCGTCAGCGCCTCGCTGAACGCGGTGCTCTCGGCGCTCAACCGGTCCGCCGCACGCAACGCCCGCGCCGCCTGAGCGGCGCCACGCCGGTCAGGCGGCGGGCAACTCCAGACCGGCCGCAGTGACCGCGGACAGCAATTCCACTTCGACGGACCGATCCAGTTCTTGCAACGGTGGCCGAACCTGCCGCCAGCCTGCATCACCGTGGATCCGGGCCAGGATCGCCTTGACCGCCGGGATCATCGGGTGGCCCTGAACGGCACGGCGCACCGCGCTGGCGTGGGCCTGGAGGGTATCAGCTTCATCGGTCTCCCACTGAGTGAACACCGCCCGGATGCCGGCCGGGTTGATATTGCCGGTGGCGGTGATGCAACCGGCGCCCCCGTGTCGCAGACCATCCAGCAGGAGCGTCTCGGAGCCCGGGAAGACTGCCAGTTGTGGATACTCGGCCAGCAGGCTCGCCGTGTGTTCCCAGTCACCCGAGCTGTCCTTGATCCCGGCCAGCGTGTCCGGGAAGCGCCTCGCCAGTTCATCGAGCAGCCCGAACGGAATTCCGACCTGCGCGATCGGCGGGATGTGGTACAGGTAAAGTCGCAACCGTGCGTCGCCGACCCGCTCCACCAGTTCAATGAAGAAGGCGGTCAACCCGGCCTCGCCGACCCCCTTGTAGTAGAACGGCGGCAGCATCAGGACGCCACCGCAGCCGAGGCCGGCGGCATGCGCGGTCAGGCGTACCGCATCGGGCAGTGCGCAGGCCCCGGTGCCGGGCATCAGTCGGGCGGCGGGGATCCCCGCCGCGACTACGGCCTCGAGCAGTTCCAGCCGCTCATCGAGACCGAGCGAATTGGCTTCGCTGGTGGTGCCGAACAGCGCCAGGCCGTCGGCGCCCTGGTCGAGCAGCCAGCGGCAATGGCCCACCAGGGCCTTGGTGTCGGGAGAGAGATCCTCCCGAAATGGTGTCGCTACCGGAACCAGGACGCCACGAAACGGGGGATTGGCCATCATCGAGCTTCCTTGTACGGGAATTTTAGAGCGGGCCATCCTGCGGCTGATACCGTGTGCCCACCAGTGGTTTACCCTTTGCCGCCAGCCAGCGCCACACGACCACAGCAGTCAGATTTCGCTGCCGTGACCGGCATCAGGCGGCGGCAAGAAGCTGTTCGAGCTGGTTCAGAACGGCTGCCGGCTCGTTGTAGTCATACATCAGCCCGTGCGTACCTGCCGGGGTGACCAGGACCAGGCTCGGGAAACTGTCGGCGCCAAGACCACGTGCCTGACTGATCTGCCGTTCCACCTCGGCCTGGGTAGCAGGATCGGCAAGGTCGGCGGCAAACCGTGCCGGGTCGAGGCCAATCTCACCCGCCAGGGCCTTGAGCGTGCTGTCGTCCGAGGGGTTTCGCGCTTCAAGGTAGTAGGCGTGCTGGATCGCGGACACCATCGGTTCGGAGTGCTGTTCACCCTGGCGACCGGCAGCGACCACCGCGCGACAGGCCGGGTAGGTTGCACGTCGTGGCGCGCAATCACTCCAGAAGGCGAAGTTGAAGCGGGTTCCGGGCACCACCTGCTGGATGCGTTGCCAGGTTGCCTGCAACTGGCCACGCATCGCCTCAGGCATCGGCAAATCGGTGTCGGGAGCCAAGCCACCCACCAGGCGTTGCACCTCGACTCCCGATGGCAGTGCCGCGACGATACGCTGCCAGGTCGGCCGAAAGGCCCAGCACCAGCTGCACATCGGGTCGTGGACATAGTAGAGGGTGACGCGCATCAACTGCTCCTGCCGCTCGGCCGTGAAGATCACGGCGGCGTGACTATAATGCCGACTGACGAAGCCAGGATTGTAACCGATGCCCCGCCCGCCACTCGAATACAACGCCACCCTGATTGAACGCCACGACATCACGCCACGGCTGTCGGTTTTCCGTGTCCGTCCCGATGCAGATGAGTACGCCTTCGTCGCTGGCCAGTACACCGTCGTCGGCTTGAAGCAGGGCGAACCACGGGTGGCGGAGGCTGACCAGGAAGAGCCGGGCGCCGCCGATCCGGAAAAGATGATTCGCCGCCCCTATTCGATTTGCTCGTCGGTGCATCAACCCGAGGCACTCGAGTTCTACATCTCGCTAATCAGTGGCGGTGAGTTGACCCCGCGGCTGTTTAACCTGCGTGAGGGAGCGCGCCTGTTCGTCGGCCCACAACCACGCGGCACGTTAACTCTTGAGGGAGTGCCTGCAGAAAGCAACGTGTTGCTGGTCGCCACCGGTACCGGGCTCGGGCCCTACGTCAGCATGCTGCGCAGCCATGCACGTGATTTTCCTGCGCAACAGATCGGGGTGATGCAGGGGGCCAGCTACAGTCGTGACCTTGGCTACCTCAACGAGTTGACTCACTACGCCAACGAGCTTCCCAACCTGCACTACCTGCCGACCATCTCGCGTCCAGAGCAGGACCCCACGTGGCAGGGTGCGACCGGACGGGTCCAACACTGGATCTGGTCTGCCGACTTCCCGATCCGATTCGGTTTCTCACTCGAACCGCAACAGACTCACGTCTTCCTGTGCGGCAACCCGGGCATGATCCTGGAGACGCAGGAGTTGCTGCTCGGGCGTGGCTTCACTCAGGATGCCAAAGGGGTCGAGGGTGACCTGCACATCGAGAAATACTGGTAAACCCGGCACGGGTACACGGTGACGCGCACCCGTGCCGCCCAGTCTACTTCGCGCTCTTGCCAGTCCCTCCAGACGGCGCGGTCCCGACCGTTAACACCTCGCGATTGCGCTCAACCAGCTTGCGGCCAATTCCCTTGATCGCCGTCAGATCGTCGACACTGGCGAATGGGCCGTTCGCCTCTCGGTAAGCCACGATCGCCGCCGCCCTGGACTGGCCAACGCCGTTGATCGCAGCGGCCATGGTCGTCGCATCGGCGGTGTTGATGTCGACCGGAGCGGCCGCCAGCGGCCCGATTCCGGCAACGAGTAACGCGGCAAGTATGAAGTGACGTAGTGCTTTCATGCTGACTCCTTGTCTGCAGCTTGAATATGGGCACGGATTCGTGCCCACGGGGGTTCCTTCCCCCGCACTCAGGCTAGCAAGGCGTCAGGCGTCAATGACAGAGGCAATTTCTGATTCGAGTGTAAGCAGAACGGCCTCGGGATTGTCGGATTTCGTCACGGGGCGACCGACGACAAGGTAGTCGGCACCCGCGCGGATCGCCGCGGCTGGCGTCATCACCCGCCGTTGATCATCAAGAGCACCGCCAGCCGGGCGGACGCCAGGCGTCACCAGGCAGAAGCGTGGTCCAAACGCCTCGCGCAGCGCCCCGGCCTCGAGTGCTGAACAGACCACGCCATCGAGACCTGCATCACGGGTGATACCGGCCAGGCGCAGGACTTGCTCCTCGGGCGCATCATCGATACCAACGGCATGGAGATCACTGGCCGTCAGGCTGGTCAGCACCGTGACCGCAATCAGTAGTGGGCCACCGGCTGGCAGTGCCTCGCGGGCGGCGGCAAGCATGCCCGGGCCACCGCCGGCATGAACGTTGACCATCCAGACGCCGAGGTCGGCGGCGGCGCGACAGGCGCCAGCCACGGTATTGGGAATATCGTGAAACTTGAGATCGAGGAAAACCTCGTGGCCGCCGTCGACCAGGGTGCGCACCAGCTGGGGTCCACCACGGGTAAACAGTTCCTTGCCCACTTTCAGGCGACAGCGCGCCGGCGACAGCCGCTCGGCCAGGTCCAGGGCGTCTGCCGGTGTCGGAAAATCGAGAGCCACAATGAGGCGTGGACCGGTCACCCGGTTTCCGCTCACCACGGCACGTTGATCAGGCGCCTCCAATCAGACCCCCTCGATACCCTGGATCGGCTTGACGCTACTCCACTGCTTGCAACTCGGGCATTGCCAGTGCAGTGTCTTGCCCTCGAATCCGCAGTGGCCGCAACGGTAGAGCGGCTTGCCGGTCACCAGCTTGGCCACCAGGTGATGCAGCACCTCCAGGATCTGGTGCGTGTTGCCACTCGAGATCTCGAGACTGAGGTCGATAACCCGGTCGAGCCCGCGCAGCGAGGGGCGCTCCTCGAGTTGGTGGACAATGAATTCACCGGCGGCCCGCTCCCCGTCCTGGTCGCGAATCATCTCGGCCAGTGCCAACACCGGGGCAATCGCCCGGGTTCGCTCAATCTGGCCGCGCAGATAATCGTGGAATTCATCCTCGCGCCCAAGGGCCGTGTACCCGGCCTGAAGACGGTCAAGCACCTCAGGGAGGTACTCGGAATCCTGGTCGGCCACACGCCGGTAGGCGCGTAGAGCCGCCTTGGTGTTGCCACGTGAGTTCTCGAGATCCCCCTGGAGCAGGCTGGCACGAACACAGCCGGGATCAACCGATAGCGCACGACCGGTTTGGGTGAGCGCGCGGGAGAGATCACCTGCCACCTTTAATTCGTCAGCCAGTTCGCAATGATAGTGAGCGATTTGCAGGTCATGTGACTGGCCGGTACGCGATGCGAGCCGCTTCGCTGTATCGACCGCCTGTTCCCAATCACGCTCCTGCTGGTAAATATCGAGCAGTTCACGCAGTGCTCGCTCGGCATGGGCACGAACTTCGGCCAGCTCCTGGAAGATCTCCTCGGCACGGTCGTAGAGGCCGGATCGAGCGTAGTCCAGACCCAGTTCCTGCAAAGCCTCGGTACGTTGAGCCTGGGTCAGGGTTGGGCGTGCAATCAGGTTCTGGTGGATGCGGATGGCGCGGTCGACCTCACCACGGCGGCGAAACAGACTACCGAGGGCAAGATGGATCTCGACCGTCTCGCCCTCGGCCTCGAGCATACGGATAAAGACCTCGATCGCCTTGTCCGGCTGCTCGTTCAGCAGGTGGTTCAGGCCTCGGAAGTAGTCGGCGCTCAGCCGCCCCGTCTTCTTCGGCGGCGCCTTGGCGGCGCGACGCCCAGCCATCCACCCCGACGCGGCGGCCACCGGCAACAGCAACCAGAGGAGTTCGAGCATTCAGTGGCCGTCCCGAAGCGGCAGCGCCCTCAGGTTACGCACCTCCTCTTCGGTGGCGCGCGATTCGCGACGCAGCCTGGCCATGTCGCGCCTGACCCGTAGGACCCGACCGAAACCGACCAGGCTACCGAGCAAGGCGCCGATCGCCAGCGCCGTGACCAGCAGCAGTGCCAGGGGCACTTCAAGCTGGCCGAGATAGTAGTCGATCGCGACCGGCTCGGCGTTGAGCGCGGCAAAGCTGAGTGCGGCGACGCACAGCACCAGCGCGGACAGAGCGTAGATCAGCTGGAGCGTCGGTTCCCCCGTTGCGGCGGCTGGCGTGGATTGGATCACCGCAGGAAGCGGCAAAACGGTGGCGATCCATGCGCACCCCAGGCAAGTCAGTAATGCAGCCTGGCAAGAGGCTCGTCCTGCTGGACAGCGCCAAGCCCGCCGCACAGCAAGTTTCTGTCAATGACGGGCTGCCGGCAAGGCACCCCGTAAGGACCGTCAGGAAGCGAGGGTGCCCTGGCCTTTCCAGGCATTGTCGACGCGTTCGCGCAATTCCTTGCCCGGCTTGAAATGCGGTACCGCCTTCGGCGGCAGGTGTACCGCTTCGCCAGTCTTCGGATTGCGACCGAGCCGGGCCGGACGATGATGCAGGGAGAAGCTGCCAAAACCACGGATTTCGATCCGCTCGTGGTGCGACAGTGACTGGCTCATCAGGTCAAGTAGCGTCTTGACTGCCAATTCGACATCCTTGACCGCCAGATGGTTCTGCTTGCTTGCCAGTGCCTCGATCAACTCGGATTTGGTCATGCTTCTCGTTCCTGGTCGATGCGGCGGCGGCCCATGCGGACCGCCGCCTGATGCGCTACATAACGGTGACTAGTCAGTCTTGCTTTCCAGCTTTTCCTTGAAAATATCACCAAGGGTGGTCGTGCCGGTACTCGACGTGCTGCGGGTGTAGTCATGCAGGGCCTCGGACTCCTCCTGGTGATCCTTAGCCTTGATCGAGAGCGTGATGGAGCGGTTCTTGCGGTCGACACCGGTGAACTTGGCTTCGACCTCATCGCCCACCTTGAGCAGGGTGCGCGCATCCTCGACCCGATCTCGGGAGATATCGGAGGCACGCAAGCGACCTTCGACACCATCTACCAGATCGATGATCGCCACCTTGGCGTCAACCTCGCGGATTACGCCCGTGACGACCGAACCCTTCGGGTGTTGGGCGACGTAATCCGAGAACGGATCCTGCGCCAACTGCTTGACCCCGAGGGAGATGCGCTCGCGCTCGGAGTCGATCGCCAGCACGACGGCCTCGAGTTCGTCACCCTTCTTGAAGTTCCGCACTGCCTCTTCGCCGACCTCGTCCCACGAGATGTCGGAGAGGTGGACCAGGCCGTCGATGCCCCCGTCGAGACCGATAAAGATGCCGAAATCGGTGATCGACTTGATCTTGCCGATGACGCGGTCGCCCTTGTTGTGGAGTGCGGCGAACTCGTCCCACGGATTGGACTTGCACTGCTTGATGCCGAGCGAGACACGGCGCCGCTCGGTGTCGATATCGAGGACCATGACCTCGACCTCGTCGCCGATCTGCACCACCTTGCTCGGGTGGATATTCTTGTTGGTCCAGTCCATCTCGGAGGTGTGGACCAGTCCCTCGACACCCTCCTCGATCTCGACGAAGCAGCCGTAGTCAGCCAGGTTGGTAACCTTGCCGAACAGCCGCGCGCTGACCGGGTAGCGTCGTGCGAGATTCTCCCACGGATCCTCACCGAGCTGCTTCAGACCGAGCGAAACGCGGTTGCGCTCGCGGTCGAAGCGCAGCACCTTGACCGAGATCTCGTCACCGAGGTTGACCACTTCGGACGGGTGCTTGACCCGCTTCCAGGCCATGTCGGTGATGTGCAGCAGGCCATCTACACCACCAAGATCGACGAATGCGCCGTAGTCGGTCATGTTCTTGACGATGCCCTTGAGTTCCTGCCCTTCCTGCAGGTTTTCGAGCAGCTTGTCGCGCTCGGCGCTGTACTCGGCCTCGACCACGGCACGCCGCGAAACGACAACGTTGTTGCGCTTGCGATCGAGCTTGATCACCTTGAATTCGAGGTCCTTGCCTTCGAGATAGGTGGTATCGCGCACCGGGCGCACGTCAACCAGCGAGCCGGGCAGGAATGCACGGACCTCGCCGATCTCGACGGTAAATCCGCCCTTGACCTTGCCGTTGATGATGCCGTTGACCGGCGCGTCGGCAGCGAAAGCTTTCTCCAGCTTGGTCCACCACTGCGCGCGCTTGGCCTTCTCGCGCGACAGGCGGGTCTCGCCCCAGCCGTCTTCGACGGCATCAAGATGCACCTCGACTTCGTCACCTACCGCGGCCTCCAACTCACCGTTGGGAGCCTTGAACTGCTCGATGGGGATCAACCCCTCGGATTTCAGTCCCGCGTTGACGACCACGTAGTCGGATTGGATCTCGACGACGACCCCGGTGACGACGTTACCTGGCCGCATTTCGGCATTGACCAAGCTCTCTTCAAATAACTGCTCGAAGCTTTCGCTCATTCTGGATTGACCTGAAAATTCCGCGCCCGCGGGCACGGACCCATGACATGACGCTTACGCGTCGGGTTGTTTAAACGACCCGGACCAGCTGGCCCGGAACCAAAAAACGCCGAGTCGCCGTCTGGCGGACTCAACGTGAAATCCTGTTTCACAACAGGCGCTGTCGGACGATCTCAAGGCAACGATCAAGGCAGGCCGCGATGTCGAGTGACGTCGAGTCAATAACAACCGCATCAGCCGCTGCCTTCAGCGGTGCCGTATCCCGTTCACTGTCCCGCCGATCACGTTCGGCAAGATCTGCCGACAGGCCGAAGAGATTAGCATCTATTCCTTTCTCCGTCAACTGCTTATATCGCCTTATGACCCGTGCCTCGGCACTCGCGGTGAGGAATATCTTGATCTCCGCAAGCGGGAAAACGACGGTGCCCATGTCACGCCCATCGGCCACCAGCCCTGGCAACATACGGAAGGCACGCTGGCGTTTGAGCAGCGCGGTGCGCACGGCAGGGATGGCCGCGACCCGAGAGGCGCCTGCCCCGGTGGTCTCGCTTCGCAATTCGCTACTGATCGGTTCGCCGTCGAGCAGGATGCGCTCATGGCCATCGTCAACCTCGAAACGGACATCGAGTGCGGTCGCCAGCCGAGCCAGACCGTCAGCATCGTCGAGAGCGACGCCATGCCGGGCCGCGGCAAGCGCAATCAGGCGGTAGAGGGCACCACTGTCAAGGTAGTGCCAGCCGAGACGGGCGGCGAGCAACTGGCTGATAGTGCCCTTGCCCGAGCC
>QNFN01000041.1 GCA_003645555.1 Gammaproteobacteria bacterium
CGACCTCACGATCGACAAAGGAATCGTAACCGAGGAAGACAATACCCATCCCTCCACGCGCGATCTCATCGAACACTTCGTACTTGCCAAGCCGGCTGGGCATGCCTTGCGCCATCTATTTCTCCATCCATGCGGACCTGCGGTCCGACAGCCAGTAGTGCAGTGCATTCTAGCCCGGATATTGCACCGGCATCACGGATGCCAGCGCCAGACAGGTGTGGCCAGACGCCATGCTGAAGGAAAAGGAATAGCGCGGCTATTGCTTGAGTAAAGGAACCTCCGGCCAATTCATGAGCTGCATCTGGCGCCCAGGATCGGTCGGCGGTTCCTGAAGCACAAGTCCAGGCGTGCCTGGACCAGCCGGAGCCGTGATAGACCACGAGCCGGTAACCAACCGTATGTTTCGGATTCGCTTCAAAACCAATCTTTTCCACGTGCATTGCAAAGGCTTCAGGCCAGGCCCGTGGTCGGCTGGAACACTATGCGAGCTGGCCGCGCTGCGGAACCGGAATCACACAAGATAGCCACACCGGTGGAATATGGCCTATATTCTGTCGACGCAGGATGGTTTCGGCGCCTCGCTCCCATGTGGCCTCATCATGGGCACTGATGCTGTCGCCGCTACGGCCCTGTCCATGACGCAATATTTCATCCCAGGAGAATCGCATGCGCAAGACAATCCAGTTCATCGCCGCAACGGCGCTCGGCCTCGCGGTCGCCGCCCCGACGATCGGCGCAGAACAGACCTTCGTCACCATCGGCACCGGTGGTGTCACCGGCGTCTACTACCCGACTGGCGGCGCCATCTGTCGCCTGGTCAACAAAGCACGCAAAACACATGGCATCCGCTGCTCGGTCGAGAGTACTGGCGGCTCGGTCTACAACCTCAACACCATCCGCGCCGGCGAACTCGACATGGGCGTCGCCCAGTCCGACTGGCAGTTCCACGCCTACAACGGCACCAGCAAATTCAAGAAAGCAGGTGCGTTCAAGGATCTGCGCGCGGTCTTTTCGGTCCATCCCGAGCCGTTCACCGTCGTTGCCCGGGCCGACTCCGGGATCAAGAAATTCCAGGACATGAAGGGCAAGCGGGTCAACATCGGCAATCCCGGTTCTGGCCAACGCGGCACCATGGAAGTGGTGATGGGCGCCCTCGGCTGGAGCAAGTCCGACTTCAAGCTCGCCTCCGAGCTGAAATCGTCTGAGCAGTCACGTGCCCTGTGCGACAACAAGATCGACGCCATGGTCTTCACCGTCGGCCACCCGAGCGGCTCGATCAAGGAGGCCTCCACCTCCTGTGACAGCGTGATCGTGGAGGTCTCCGGATCCGAGGTCGACAAGTTGGTCAATGACAACGACTACTACCGCTCCGCGACCATCCCGGGCGGCATGTACCGTGGTTCGGACAGCGACGTGAAGACCTTTGGTGTCGGCGCCACCTTTGTCAGTTCGACCAACGTCCCCGACGACGTCATCTACCAGGTCGTGAAAGCGGTATTCGAGAACTTCAAAAGCTTCAAGAAGCTCCATCCCGCCTTTGCCAATCTGAAAAAAGAAGAGATGATCAAGGACGGTCTGTCAGCGCCGCTGCATCCCGGCGCGGTCCGTTACTACAAGGAAGCCGGCCTGATGTGAGGCCACGTGGCCGGGAGCGTACGTGCTCCCGGCCCGTTTTCCCCAAGACGTACCCTTCGACCTGCGACACGTGATCGAATCCCGCTCCCGCCGCCAACGACGGCGACTGCCGGCTTGGCTGCCGAACCCACACACGGCCGTGGAGACCATCCATGAGTGACCCGCGCGAAAATGCGACCCCCACCGATGTCGAGGACATGGTCGCCCAGGCCGATACCGGCGCCCGCCACCCGGCCGGGATGCCGGCGAAGATCCTGATCGGCGTACCCCTCGTCTGGTCACTGTTCCAGCTCTGGTACGCCTCACCACTTCCGTTCCTGTTCGAGTTCGGCGTCCTCAACGATACTGAAGCACGCGCGATCCACCTGGCCTTCGCGATCTTCCTCGCGTTCACCGCCTTCCCCGCATTTAAACGCTCACCGCGCGATCACGTCCCGATAGTGGACTGGGTCTTCGCCCTGGTTGGCGCCTCCTGTGCGGCCTACATCTACCTCCTCTACGCCGCGTTGGCCGACCGCGCCGGCGCTCCGACCACGACTGACCTGGTGGTGGCGGTTTGCGGCATGCTGTTGCTGCTCGAAGCGACCCGGCGTGCACTCGGACCGCCACTGATGGTGGTCTGCGCCGTATTCCTGTTCTACACCTTCTTCGGGCCACACATGCCCGACGTCATCGCCCACAAGGGCGCCAGCCTCTCCAAGACCATGTCGCACCAGTGGCTGACTACCGAGGGCGTATTCGGGGTCGCGCTCGGCGTCTCGACCAGTTTCGTCTTCCTGTTCGTGCTGTTCGGTGCGCTGCTCGAACAGGCCGGTGCCGGCAATTACTTCATCAAGGTCGCCTTCTCGCTTCTTGGTCACTTTCGCGGCGGTCCGGCCAAAGCCGCTGTGGTCGCTTCCGGCATGACCGGTTTGATCTCGGGCTCGTCGATCGCCAACGTGGTCACCACCGGGACCTTCACCATCCCGTTGATGAAGCGCGTCGGTTTCCCGGCCTACAAGGCCGGCGCGGTCGAAGTCGCCGCGTCGACCAACGGTCAGCTGACACCACCGATCATGGGCGCGGCCGCCTTCCTGATGGTCGAGTACGTCGGTATCTCTTACATCGAGGTGATCAAGCACGCCTTCCTGCCGGCGATCATCTCCTATATCGCCCTGGTCTACATCGTCCACCTCGAGGCGTTGAAGGCGGACATGCAGGGGCTGCCACGGCGTACCAAGCGAACCTTGGCACAGAGCCTGATTGTCTTCCTCACCGTGGTCATCGGCACCATGGTGCTCACGGTCGTGGTCTACTACGGCATCGGCTGGATCAAGGTCGCCTTCGGTGACGCGGCCTCGTGGATCGTCGCCGTGCTGACCACTGCCGCCTATGTCGGCCTGCTGCGCTATTCCACCCACTTCCCGGAACTGCTGGTCGACGATCCCGACAGCCCGCTTACCGAGTTGCCCGACCCAGGACCCACCGTCAAATCAGGTCTCCACTTCCTGCTGCCGGTGGTCGTGCTGGTCTGGTGTCTCACCGTCGAACGCTTCTCACCCGGCCTGTCGGCGTTCTGGGCCACGATGTTCATGGCCTTCATCGTCATCACCCAGCGGCCACTGATCGCCTTCTTTCGTGCCCGCGGTGATCTGGGTGGCGCTATATGCCAGGGTTTCGACGAAATAGGCAAGGGACTGGGCACGGGGGCCCGCAACATGATCGGTATCGGCGTCGCCACGGCTGCCGCTGGCGTCGTCGTTGGCACCGTGACCCTGACCGGCATCGGGCTGGTGATGACCGAATTCGTCGAGTTCATCTCCGGTGGCAACCTGATCCTGATGCTGCTGTTCACCGCCATGATCAGCCTGCTACTCGGCATGGGTCTGCCGACCACCGCCAACTACATCGTCGTATCAACCCTGATGGCCCCGGTAATCGTCACCCTGGGTGCCCAGAACGGACTGGTCGTGCCACTGATCGCCGTGCACATGTTCGTCTTCTACTTCGGTATCCTCGCCGACGACACACCCCCGGTCGGCCTGGCCGCATTCGCCGCGGCGGCGATCGCCCGCAGCGACCCGATTCGTACCGGCATCCAGGGGTTCACCTACGACATCCGCACGGCGATCCTGCCGTTCATGTTCATATTCAATACCCAGTTGCTGATGATCGACATTGGCGGCATCTTTGAGTTTCTCCTGGTCGTCACCAGTGCAACCTTGGCCATGCTGCTTTTCGCGGCGGCCACGCAGGGCTTCATGCTGGTCAGGAACCGCATCTGGGAAACGCTGGCTTTGCTATTGATCACTTTCGCCCTGTTCCGCCCCGGATTCTTCTGGGACCACCTCTACCCACCGCTGGAAACGGTCTCGGCGACGCAGATGGTCGAGGTGGCCGGAAAACTTCCTGCCGGCGCGCAACTGCGCATGGAGGCCGCCGGCGAGACCCTCGAAGGCGAATTCGTCACCCGCCTGGTGATGCTGCCCCTGGGTGCCATCAACGGGGGTGCCGAGCGCATCGCCGAAGCCGGCCTGGAGATCCGCGAAGAGGATGGCAAGGTACTGATCGACAATCTTGTGTTCGGTAGCCCGGCAGAGCAACTGGGCCTCGATTTCGACTGGGAGATCCGCGCACTTCAACTCAAGTCGGACCGGCCCTCGAAGCTGTGGATGATCATCCCGTCACTCGTCCTGTTCGGCCTGGTGCTGTTTTCGCAACGCACCCGCCGGACACGCCAGACCGCGTCCGCGGCGGCATAGCAGGCTGTTGAAATTCGCTCAGATGAGTGCGAGACAAGGAAAAATGGGCCGATAAAGCGCAGTTCACTGGAGTAAATGAGCATTTTGAGGCCAATTTTGACGCCGGATCGTGCCAGCTGAGTAGAATTTCAACAGACTGTTAGAGGAGATCCGATGTACAAGAATATCCTGGTCAGCGTCGACCTCAACGACGACCACAGCTGGAGCAAGGCGCTACCTACCGCGGTTGAGCTGTGCCGTGGCTTCGGTGCCGGGTTGCACGTCCTCGCCGTCATCCCCGACGTCGGCATGAGCATGGTTGGCAGCTACTTCCCGGCCGATTACGCCAAGAAGGCGATCGAGGACGCGCGTGTAAAACTGCACGCTCTGCTCGACAAGGAACTGCCCGAGGGCCTACGCGCCCAGGCCATTGTCGCCCAAGGCACCATCTATCACGAAATCATCCAGACCGCCGAGCGCATCGCGGCCGACCTGATCATCATGGCATCGCATCGACCCGGGCTAACCGACTACCTGCTCGGACCAAACGCCGCGCGGGTGGTGCGCCACTTCAAGGGCTCGGTGCTGGTGGTGCGCGACTGAACACCACCCCGCCGAGGGGCTACTTCTCGAGTTCGGCGTCGTAGAAACGGATGGTGTTGCGGCCCGAGGTCTTGGCCGCATACATCGCCAGGTCCGCCCGGCGTGTCAAAGTGTCGGCATCGTCGCCGTCCTCCGGGAACATACTCACGCCGATACTGGCGCCGAGTTCATGGCTGACGCCCTGGACCTCGATCGGTCGACACATCTCGCTGTTGATCTTCTCGGCAACCACGCGTGCGTCCTTGGGATCCTCCATCGCGCCGACGATGACGGTGAACTCATCACCGCCGATGCGGGCCACGGTGTCAGCGCTACGTACGCTTTCGGCCAGACGGTCGGCAACCTCCTTGAGAACCAGATCACCGATATTGTGGCCGTAACGATCGTTGACCGGCTTGAAGCGATCGAGATCGATAAACAGCACCGCGAGTTCCTTGCGATCGCGTTTGGCCAGCCGGATCTGCTGGCCCAACCGGTCAAGGTAGAGGCTGCGGTTGGGTAACGCCGTCAGCACATCATGGTGGGCGAGGTGTTTGAGGTGCTCTTCGGTCATCTTGCGCTGGGTGATATCGGAGAAGATACCGATCATGCGCACAATGCCGCCTTCATCGTCACGAATCGCCGTAATGGTCAGCCATTCCGGGAAAACCTCGCCATTCTTGCGCCGGTTCCAGATTTCGCCGCGCCAGTTGCCATTGTCCGTGAGCTCCTGCCACATCTGCTCGTAGAACTCAGGATCATGGCGCCCTGACTTGAGCACGCTCGGCATGCGTCCAACCACCTCATCCGCCGAGAAACCGGTGATGGTCGTAAACGACGGATTGACCGACTCGATGATGCCATCAGGCCCGGTGACAACGATGCCCTCGAGAGCGTTGTCGATGATCAGCGAGGCAAGCTGCAGCCGTTCCTCGGAACGCTTGCGCTCGGTAATGTCGAGCACCAGCCCCTCTATCGCGACCAACCGGCCCTCGTCGGCTACGCCAGCACCCTGTTCCCAGATATGTTTAAGGGCACCACTCGGGGTGTGCAGCCGGTACTCGAGTTGGTAGCGCTCACCCTGCTCAAGGGCCCGCGTGATGGCCGCGTCGACCCGTTCCCGATCCAGTGGGTCGATCATCTCGCCATAGATCCCTGTGCCCTGTAACAGCTGGTCAGCGGTGAGACCGGCCAGCTCAATACAGCCCTCACTGACAAATTCCAGGGGGTGCCCCGGGCGACATGGACCACGGTAGGCCATCCCGGGCAGGTTGCCGAGCAAAGTTTCCATGCGGCGTTGACTCTCACCCAACTTCCTTGAGAGCCGTTCGTGCCCCACATTTTCACGCCGCACATGTGCGTTGGCATCCTCGAGTTCGCGTGTGCGCTCGATGACGCGGCGTTCAAGTACATCGTGAGCAAGACGCAATTCGAGTTCGGTCTCGCGCAGTTCGTTGATGGCCGGCATCCAGCGGGCAAAACCATAGGCGAGACAGACCACGGCCCCGAGCTGGCCAATATAGCGGGTCAGCAGTTCGTCGATGCCCCGCAAGCCACCCGGGAGGAGATTCTGGAATTCGGGATTACCGAAGGTGATTTCGAGGAGCATTCCGAACAGCAACAGCGAGAAGCCGATACTGATAGCCAGCCAACCATGCACGCGCTCGATGTCGAGGCGTCTGCTGTGGCGTACGAATAGCAGCAACACCACGCAGGTCAGCCCGGCGGCCAGGAGCTGCGCGAGAAGTGACAGCTTGTCCAACGTCAAGGCCCCTCCCTGATGTCTGTTTCCACCGCCGGCGCGCTATTCCCCTGTCGCTACGGCAGTCCTTGGTACCTTAGCACGGGGTCCACCGACTGTACCGACCACCAGCGCGCTTTCCGCGAAGCCAAAATTTCTGTATTTTTAGCGTACCTTCGCGGTAAACCTACCGCCGAACACCAACTCACCAGCTCAGGGAATCAGCATGGCCTTACTCGCCACCAAGCGGGCACTGATCGTCGGGGTCGCCAGTGAACGATCGATCGCCTGGGGCATCGCCCAGGCGATGCATCGTGAAGGCGCCGAACTCGCTTTCACCTACCAGGGAGACAAACTCGGTGCCCGGGTGCGCAAACTCGCAGCCCGGGTCGATTCGGACCTGGTGCTACCGCTCGATGTCGCTGACGACGCCCAGATTGATGCCGTGTTTTCAACATTGGGCGAACGCTGGGGCCACCTCGACACCATCGTGCACGCCGTCGCCTACGCCCCACGCGAGCAGCTGGTCGGTAACTACATAGACGTCATCGACCGCGAGGGCTTCCGCGTGGCCCACGACATCAGCTCCTACAGCCTGGGCGCGCTGGCACGTGCCGGACGCCCGTTGATGCAGGGCCGCCAGGGTGCACTCCTGACCCTGACCTATCTCGGCGGTGTACGCACCTGCCCGCACTACAGCGTCATGGGATTGGCCAAGGCGAGCCTGGAGGCGAACGTCCGCTACCTGGCCGAGTCGTTGGGATCAGAAGGGATTCGCGTCAACGCCATCTCGGCAGGACCGATCAAGACCCTGGCGGCGGTCGGCATCAGTGACTTCCGCAAGCTGCTCGACCACAGCGCGGCCAATGCCCCATTGCGGCGCAACATTACTATTGATGAAGTAGGCAACGCGGCAGCGTTCCTCTGCTCGGACCTCGCGTCGGGCATCACCGGCGAGATTCTCTACGTCGACGGCGGTTACAACATTACCGGCATCGGCGTCACCTGACCGGGGGCGGCGCGTGGGCGCCGCGGCCAATCGTCAGAGGTTATCTGCGTTGATATCGACGGCCGCGCGTGAACGTATGCCGGTCATGACCCCGGCCAGTTCGGCAGAGCCCTGCACCCGCGTCAACGCCTCACGCAGCCGCGTTGCGGCCTCGGGCGTCTCTGGCACCCCGGCCTCGACCCCGAGCAGCTGGACCAAGGCGTAACCGCCATCCTCGAGTTCCACCCCGGTCACGCTTGAACCGCTACCGCCTGGGCGCGGTAACCGGAATGCGGCACGTACGATCGACAGGGGCCGCAGGGTGTCGTCCCGACCCATTCCGGACACCTCGACCGTCTCAAGTCCGGCCTCGGTGGCCAGGGCATTCAGGCGCTCCCCGCCACGCAGCCGGACCAGCAGCTCGGAACCGCGCTCAAGAGCGAGTTCGCCAGCCCGCATCTCCGGGTAGCTCGCCACCACGGCATCACGTATTTCGCCGAGTTCAAGCTGACGTGCCGCCTTGTGCTCGCCAAGGCGCAAGACCAGCAGACGCCCGTCGGCCAACTCCAGCACCTCGCTGTTAAGCCCTTCGCCCAGCACCTCGGGTGAAAAGGCCGCTTCCAACACCCGCGGCTCGGCCAGCAGCCAGTCATCACCCGTGGCGCGTGACAGCCAGGGGCTCTGCTGAATCTCCAGTCCAAGTGCCTCAGCAGCGGCATCAAGGGCATCCGGATGCTCGTAGGCGAGGTTGGCCAGGGTCTCGGAGCGATCGTAGAAGATCTGCTCGGCCTGTTGCCGACGATAGAGTTCGATCAACGTAGCGCGCATTGAATCCAGGTCAGGCGACGCCTTGCCGCGAATCTCGGTCACCTGGATCAGGTGGTAGCCAAAGGCTGACCGGATCGGCACGCTGATCTCGTCAATGGCCTGTTCGAAGGCCGCGCTCTCGAATGCCGGGTCCATCTGTCCGCGCCCGAAGAAACCGAGGTCGCCGCCTGCCTCAGAGGATCCGGGGTCGGCCGACTCGGTGCGTGCCAGCTCGGCAAAATCAACCCCGTCGACCAGCTGCGCGTGCAGAGCCTCCGCCTTGGCGAGCGTGGCCGCACGGACGGCCTCGTCGGCATCGGCCGGCAGCTCGAGCAGGATATGACGTGCACGCCGCTCCTCGGTCGTAGCCAGACGCGTCTTCTCATCCTCGAAAAGAAGTTCCAGGGTGACCTCGTCCGGCTCGCCGACCTCGTGCATCAGACCTTCGATACTGAGATCGAGGTAGTCGAGCCGCACCTGCTCGGGCTCGGCAAACATGGCCCCGGAGTCGGCGTAAAACGCCTCCAGTGCGGTCTCGTCAGGTACCGGCAGATCGGCCATGGTAACGGGTAGGATCAGGGCATACGCGAGGTTGCGCCGCTGCAACTGCAGGCGCTGCGCTTCGGCCAGTTCAGCCGCTGTAACAAAGGCGGTGTTGCCGAGGCCACCGAGCAACTGCTCCATCAGCAACTGGGTACGCAACCCCTGCTCGTACTGCTCTGGTGTGCGCCCGGTCTGGGCCAGACGCATCTGGTAGAGCTCACGATCGAAGCGGCCGCCGGTCTGGAAAGCGTCGGTGGCCGTAATCTCTTGCGCCAACTGGTTGATGCCAACCCGATAGCCCTGATCCTGGGCCGTCTGGACCAGCACGATCTCCTCGATCAGTCGATCCAGCGCCTCGCGACGCAACGTCTTCTCATCAAGCAGATCCGGTCGGAAATTCGCGCCGAGCAGGGATTGCAATCGCTGGCGGTAGGACTGGTAGGCGTTGGTGTGTTCGCGCTGCCCGATATCGCGACCGTCAACCGTGGCCACCACCACGTTGCCTCCCCCACTCATGTAGGAGTAGACCCCGGTAAAAGCGAAAGGAATCGCGATCAGGCCAAGCAGGGTCATGCCCAACCAACCCTTGGTGTGATTACGAATCGAACTCAGCATGTTGGCGTTTCCGCTGGCGACCGCAGAACCCGTTGAACCAGGTCCTGGAAACGCAACAGGGCGTCCTCCTCAGAACGCCCTGTTGTAAATCTGGCGGAGCGGACGGGACTCGAAC
>QNFN01000042.1 GCA_003645555.1 Gammaproteobacteria bacterium
GATGACGATACGGTTCGGCAGCTCGAGTTGGCCGAGGCGGAAGGGAGTGAAGAGCTGGCTGGACATCGGGGACTTTACTCGACGATGGGTGGGAAGGTGACATTCTAGCGAGTCCGCCGCACCTGGTGGGGGATTCAGTCGAGACCGGCAAGCTGGCGCAGTCTGACCCAGTCGAAGCGGGGTCCGGGGTCCTCCTTGCGCCCGGTCGCGATGTCGCTGTGGCCGACGATTCGCCCCGGTGTGATGGCCGGGAACCGGGCACGGATCACGGTGATCAGTGCCGCCAGTGTTTCATACTGGGCGCCAGTGAAGCGGTCGCCCGGCAACCCTTCGAGTTCAATACCGATGGAGAAGTCGTTGCATCGCTCGCGGCCGTCGAAACAGGAGGCGCCAGCATGCCAGGCACGTTGGTCGAGTGGCACGTACTGGACAGCGTGTCCAGCGCGGTCGACCAGCAGGTGGGCCGAGACACGCAAGGTGTGCACTGCGGCGAAGTAGGGGTGCTCGTCGGGCGGCAACCGGTTCTGGAACAGGGCGTCGATCCATGGGCCGCCGTAGTCGCCGGGCGGCAGGCTGATGGCGTGGATCACCAGCAGGTCGACCGGACTGCCTTCCGGCCGCGCGTCGCAGTTGGGCGAGGCGCTGAAAGGCAGCGGCCGCAGCTGACCACTCGCCGGGTCGTAGGTGAGGTCCGCAGGAGCGACCGCTGGTGGTACGGGGTTCACTCCGGCAGCAGTCCGCGCAGCACCATGTCGGTAAAGCTGACAATGCCGACCACCTTGCCGTTTTCGGCCACGGGTGCGCGCGACAGCTCGAAGCGGTCGAACAGCCGTGCACAGTAGCGAATGTTCATCTCCGGATCGACGGTAATCACCGGTTTGGCCATCACCTCGTAGACGTTGACCCGCTCCGGTGAGCGGTTCAGGCCGATCACCTTGCGCGCGACGTCGGAGAGCAGCAGCATGCCGTACTCGTCATCGTTGTGGCGTTTGTTGACGATTAGGCACTTGGTTTCGATGTGGCGCATCGACTTCAGTGCGTCGTACACGGTGGTCATGCTATCGACGGTATCAAACTCCGTCTTCATGACCTGCCGTACCCGGACGATCTGCGCGCTCATAGCTTTTCCTCCACCACGTTGCTCAACTTGCGGATCTGGTGACTGACCCCGACGGCGTCCTCGACATCGACCTGGAAGGCGATGCCGGCGCCGGCCTGGCTGTCGAATTCACCGACCGCGGCGATGGTCTCGAGGATGTCGCGTGACAGGTGCTCCTCGACCAGGAACAGCAGCACGTCACGCTGGGTCTCGAGGCTCAGGCCGAAGAAGGTCTTGGCCTGCTCCACCCCTTCGCCGCGCGCCTGGTTGATAACCGTAGCACCGGTAGCGCCAGCCTCACGTGCAGCATCGAGTACCTGGTTGGTCTTGTCATCTTCGACCAGGGCGATGATCAGTTTGAAATGCATGGTCAGTCTCCTTCTTTATTGGCCCGCGCATCGCGCCGAGCACGCCACTCGCTGAGTTGGGCATAAGCCATTACGGACATGATCGGGAACAGGCTGGCGAAAGCGATCAGCCCGAAGCCGTCGAGCAAAGGGCTGCGGCCGGGTACGGTACTGGCCAGGCCGAGGCCGAGCGCGGTCACCAGGGGGACGGTGACGGTCGAGGTGGTGACGCCACCGGAGTCGTAGGCCAGCGCGACAATCAGCCGTGGGGCGAAGATGGTCTGGATGATCACCATGATGTAGCCGGTGACGATGTAGTAGTGCAGCGGGGTGCCGGTGATGATGCGGAAGGTGCCCAGGGCGATACCGATGGCGACACCGATGGCGACGGCAATGCGCAGTCCCCAGATCGAGATGGCACCACCGGAGACCTGGCGCGCTTTCATCGCGACGGCGATCAGTGACGGTTCGGCGATGGTGGTCGAGAAGCCGATTGCGGCGGCGAACAGGTAGACCCAGTAGTAGTCATCCCATTCGAGAACATCGCCTACGTAGTCGATGAGGAAACTCGGGTGGGTCAGCTGTGCGGCCATCACCTTGCCGAGGGGGAACAGGGCTTTCTCGAGGCCGACCAGGAACAGTGCCAGGCCGCAGAGTACGTAGACGAAACCGAGCAGCACCCGCTTCATGTTGGGGATGCGTTCGCGCAGGACCAGGAACTGGAAACCGAACAGGATGCCGGCGATTGGCAGCACGTCACCCAGCGTCTCGAAGAAGGTCTTCAGCAGTTCGCCGAGCAGGTCCATCAGTAGATCATCCCGAAGGCCATGACGAAGATCATCGGGGTCAGGGAAGCGAAGGCGATCAGGCCGAAGCCGTCGGTCATGGGATTGCGCCCACGGATGCTCGAGGCGAGGCCGACGCCGAGCGCGGTGACCAGCGGTACGGTGATGGTTGAGGTGGTAACGCCGCCCGAGTCGTAGGCGATACCGATAATTTCTTGCGGGGCGAACTCGGTCATGATCACGACGCCGACATAGCCGGCGATAATCAGCCAGTGGATAGGCCAGCCGCGCAGGATGCGAAGCACGCCGATGATGATGGCAAAACCGACCGACAGCGCGACGGTGAGGCGCAGCCACCAGGCGTAGTCCTCACGCTCGGCCTCGATGTTGGTGATAACGCCGGCTTCGGCGGCGACCTTGGCCGCCTCCTCGGCGACGGCGATCAGCGCCGGTTCGGCGATGGTGGTACCGAAGCCGAGGGCAAAGGCGAACGTCAGCAGCCAGAAAACGCTGCCCTTGCGTGCAAAGGCGTAGGCCATCGCCTCGCCGATCGGAAACAGGCCAAGGTTGAGGCCACGGATAAACAGTGTCAGGCCGAGAATGACCAGCAACGTGCCGACCAGCAGGCCACCAAGGTTCGGCAGCGGCTGCTGCAGCACGGCAAGCTGAAAGAAGGCAACGACGAAAATGATCGGCGTGAGATCACGGAGGCTGTTGAGTAGCGTAGCGAGAAAGGCCAGCAGCTGTTTTTTCACGGCATCCGGGGCCTTGGTGCGCAGTGGCGCCTGTCCATGGTCACTGTTCTCACTTCCGGGGCATTATGCCCGAACGCCCGGAGCGTCCCAATACGATGTCATTGCCGCCGGCCAGCACGAGGGCGGACAATGGCGCCAGGAGGAAGCATGAACGATGACAGTCGTCTGGTCGGGGGGATGCATGCCGTGCGTGCAGCGCTGGCAAATGCCGGCAGTGTCGAGCGTTTGTGGGTAGATCGCCGGCGCCGTGATGGTCGACTGCGCGCGCTGACAGATCAGGCCCGTAGTGCCGGGGTGCCGGTAGAACGGACCGAGCGCCAGGAACTCGATGCCATGCTGCCCGGCGTCAACCACCAGGGAGCGGTGGCCCGCTGCAGCGGACCTGCGGCGGGTGACGAGACGCAGCTGCAACAGTTGGTGGCCGAGTGCGAAACACCCTTGCTGCTGGTTCTCGATGGCGTCACCGACCCACACAATCTCGGCGCCTGTCTGCGTACCGCCGATGCCGCCGGAGTCGATGCAGTGATAGCGCCTCGTGATCGCGCCGCCGGGCTCGGGCCCACGGTGCGCAAGGTGGCGGCGGGCGCGGCCGAGAGCGTGCCGTTCATCCAGGTCACCAATCTTGTGCGTACGCTGACCTGGCTTGCCGATGCCGGGATCTGGCGCATCGGTCTGGCCGGGGAGGGGAGTGAAGCATTGCACACGACCGATCTGCTCGGGCCGCTGGCACTGGTGCTCGGCAGCGAAGGGCGCGGTTTGCGCCGGTTGACCCGCGAGCATTGTGATCGGCTGGTACACATCCCGATGCATGGTTCGGTCGAGAGTCTCAATGTCTCGGTTGCGGCCGGCGTCGCGCTGTTCGAAGCCGTGCGCCAGCGCAGCGAGTAAGGGGCCGCTGATCGAGTCGATTCCGAATCATCCGCTTCGCCCAGGCCCTGGCCAGGGCTTTTCCCGGAACGGCAGTCAATTGAAGTCACTCCGGGAAACCGGTAGAAAGGGGGGCGCCGGCCACGTCGGCGGTACACGTTACAACACTCAAGGAGGAGGCCCGTATGAAACGTTTCGCCACGGCGCTTTGCGCTTTGCTACTTCCGATTTGCGGTTTTGCCGCTGATTACATCACCAACGCTGGTGACATCGTCAAGGCGGCGGACTGGGACAAGATGGTGACTGTCACCGTTGAAATGGAAGAGTTCGCCTACGAGCCCGGTGACCTGGTGTTCAAGGCAGGCCAGCCCTACAAACTGGTGCTCAAGAACAGCGGCGAGAAGAAGCACTATTTCACCGCGCCCGGGTTCTACAAGGCGATCGCCACGCGTAAGGTGCAGTCGAACAAGGACGGCGAAATCAAGGCGCCGTACTTTACCGCCATCGAGTTGATGGTCGGCGGCCAACTCGACCTCTACTTCGTGCCGGTCACCAAGGGTGAGTTCCCGGTCTACTGCACCATCGATGACCATCGTGAGCAGGGCATGGAAGGCTCGCTGACGATCCGCTGATCGTCGGCCACTCCATGTTGCATATCCGTGGCATCCTGTTGCTGGTTGCCACGGCCGGGTCCGGCCCGGCCGTGGCGGCCGACAACATCACCCCCGCGGAGATGCCCGCCGAGCCGCTGCGGGTACCGGTCGAGGCGCTGGCTGCCGCACCGGTGGTCGATGGTGACCTCGGGGACTGGAGCGGTGACGGCTGGATCACGGTCACGGTGCATCCGGCGGTCAGGGACGATGCCGACAACCGGCTCGGCACCATCGACGTGCTGTTGCGCGCGGGGGTGCACCAAGGCCGGTTCTACCTGGCGGCGCGCTGGCCGGACCGGCGCGCCGACGCCGTCTACAAACCCTGGGAGTGGCGCGGTGACCGCTACCGTCGCGGCAAGCGCCTCGATGACATGTTCGCGGCCCGCTTCGACTTGGCCGGGGACTACCACAGTTGCATGATCGCCGACGCCACCTACCAGGTCGATCTCTGGCTCTGGTCGGCGGGACGCAGCAACCCGGCCGGATACGCTGACGACCTGATGCAAGCGATTACCACCAGGTTCACCGAGAATGCGGCCGAGTACACCGGGCCCGGGGGCAAGACCGTCTACATCAGGAAGAAGCGGGATGCGGGTACTCCGGCGTACACCAATACCAGGCCCGACAGGCGCACCTTCCAGGGAGACAAGTTGCCTGGCGTGGCCTGGAAAAGTCCGCCCACGGGCAGCGCCGCCGACATCCTGGCTCAGGGGGTGTGGGCCGATGGCCACTGGCAACTGGAGATGAGCCGCGCCCTGGTCACAGGTCATGAAGACGACGCGGAACTGCCGCTCGGCGCCTTGCGGGTCGGGGCCGTGGCCGTGTTCGACCGCAACAGCAGTGAGCACAAGAGCGTTTCCGGTGATCTCCACTACGACTTCAGCGCCCTGCGCTGACGCCTGTCGCCGGTTGACCCGGTTGGGGTGCGGTCGTGCCGCCGCAACCGCTCGGCGGGCCGGAAACAGCCCCTTGCCGGTGCAGTGCATGCGGGAGCCGGCCCTATCCGCGATTCGGCCGCGGTTTTGCCAACGCCCACCGGCACGTGAGCGGGCCTACGACCATCCTCTCTTGCTAGGGGCGGCGACCCCGCCGCGATCCGGCGCTGCCATCCCGAACGTCTGTCGGCCCTGGGGCGGCCCTTCGCCCTCAGTCGGACCCGGAATCGTTGCGGTGGGCCGCGATCACCTGGTTGCGACCGGCGCGCTTGGCCCGGTAAAGGGCGCTGTCGGCCGCCTCGATCATCGCCTCAGGGGTCTTGACATCCAGGTCGGGAATCGAGGCGATGCCGATACTGATCGTGACCCGCAGGCCGTCGACTTCCAGCTGCTCGATCGAGTGACGTAGCCGTTCGGAGACGATGATGGTGCCGGCCTGGCCGGTGCCGGGCAGGATCGCGAGGAACTCTTCGCCACCGTAGCGGCACGGGATGTCGACCTTGCGTACATGCTCCTGCATCGACTGGGAGATGGCCTGCAGCACGCGGTCGCCCTGGTCGTGGCCGTGCTCGTCGTTGAAGCGTTTGAAGTGATCGACATCGAACATCATGATCGACAGCGGTGAGTTGTAGCGCAGCGCGCGCTCCATCTCGATCGCCAGGGTTTCGTCGAGATGACGCCGGTTGAACAGCCCGGTCAGGCCGTCGGTGGTCGACAGCCGCCGTAACCGCTCCTCAAGGCGCTTCTCCTCGGTGATGTCGCGGATCAGGGCGGCCGACCCGACCACACCACCCTGGTGGGTACGGATGGTGGCGGCATAGACGCTCAGCACCCGGCCCTTGAAATGGATGGTCTCCGACTCCTTGATCTCGGCATCGCGCTCGAGCAGGGTACGCAGGCCGTCCGGATCGTCGATCAGGCTAAAGAACCCCTCGCTGACCACCTGGGTCATCGACTTGCCGAGCAGGATCTCAGCAGCCGGGTTCATCAGCACGACCTTGCCATCGTTGTCGGTGACCACGATGCCCTCGCGGGCGCTGAGGATGATGGTGGCGAGCTTGTCCTGTTCGTTACGCAGGCCGGTGTAGGTCTGCATCAGCTGGCGGGTCATGTGATTGAAGCTGGAGGCCATCTGGCTCAGTTCGTCACGACCCATCACCGGCACGGTCTGGGTCAGGTCGCCATCAGCGGCGCGGACCATCGCCCCTGTGACGCGGCCGATCGGGCGCACCACGGTGCGACGGATCAACAGCCCGGTGAGCAGCAGGGTGCCGAGGATCGCGACGCCGATCACCATGGTCGACTGCACCCAGGTGCGGCGGATGTCTTCCTGCACCGCGCCCAGGGAGGTGGTCAGCTTGAGCACGCCACGCACCGGCCGCTCCTTGCCATGGCACTTGTGGCAGCCCTTGCTGTTCTTGATCGGCGTGAGGAGAGTGAGAATACGCTCGCCGCTCGAGTGGGTCTCGTAATAGGACACCGTGGCCTGACTGGAGATGACCTTCTGTATTTCGGGGTGATCGGTGAGCAGCACCTGCACCGTCTGCTCGTCGTCGCGCGGCAGGAACTCCTCGTCGCCACGCCGTGCGTTGACGTTCTCGATGGTCGTGTTGTCGAGGAAGGCCTGCTGGCCGGTGATGCGCAGGATGCGAAAGTCGGTGATGTCGGGAATTTGCTCAAGGCGATCGGCGAAACTGCGGGCAATGTCGGCATAGCCGGCGAGCATCACCGACTGCAGGCCCTGGATGACGCTTTCGGTGAGCTTGGTCATCGTGCGCTCGTTCTGGGCGAGGATGTTCTTCTCCAGCTGCCAGACGTAGAACATTCCCACGGCCAGCAGGCTGAGCGTCACGATGACCCCGACCACGGCGATGATCTTGTGGCCGATGTGCGAGAATATGTTGGTCATTGTTCGGGCGTTTCCGTGTCCCTGGCCGCCCACCCCGTTCGTGCGAGGCGTGACGTGACGTGATCCTCCTCTACGCCTGATTCTCGTCGAAGCTCCGAGCCGGTGGCAGCCCGGGCCCGGTTGCCGTTGCCGGCGCTGCCGACTACCATCGCGCGCCATGCGCCGAGACCGGTTCTACTACACGCTGCCGCCCGAGCTGATCGCACAGCAGCCGCCCCCCGAGCGCAGCGCGGGTCGCCTGCTGCATCTCGATGCCGTGACCGGTGCGCTCGGCGACGACCTGATCACCGGCCTGCCCGGGTTGCTGCGGGCGGGCGACCTGCTGGTGTTCAACGACACTCGCGTGCTGCCGGCCCGGGTTTTTGGTCGCAAGGCGAGCGGCGGGCGCGTCGAACTGCTGGTCGAGCGGCCACTCAGTTGCGGCCGCCTGCTGGTGCAACTGCGCAGCAGCCGGAGCCCGAAGCCGGGCACCAACCTGGAACTCGACGGTGACATCACGGCGGCTGTCGTGGCGCGCCGCGACGACCTGTTCGAGCTCGAGCTGGAGCCCGGCATCGACGTCGAGGCGTGGCTCGAGCGCGCCGGCCACGTTCCGTTGCCACCTTACATCGAGCGCGCCGACACGACCGTCGACCGCGAGCGCTACCAGACCGTCTTTGCCGAGCGGCCAGGCGCGGTGGCGGCACCGACCGCGGGGCTGCACTTCGACACGCCGCTGCTCGACCGGCTCACGGCAGTCGGCATCGGTAGTGCACGGGTGACACTGCACATCGGCGCCGGCACCTTCCAGTCGGTGCGGGCCGACGACCTCGCCGACCATCGCATGCACGCCGAGTGGCTCGAGGTGCCGGAGGCCACCTGCGAGGCGATCGCCGCGACCCGTGCCGACGGTGGCCGCGTGGTCGCGGTCGGGACCACCGCGGTGCGCAGCCTCGAGACCGCGGCGGCCGACGGCACGCTGCGGCCCTACCGCGGCGAGACGACACTGTTCATCACCCCCGGCTACCGCTTTCGTTGCACCGACCTGCTGCTGACCAACTTCCACCTGCCGGAGTCGACGTTACTGATGCTGGTCTGTGCCTTCGCCGGCACCGACTGCGTTCTGGAGGCCTACCGGCATGCGGTGGCGGCGCGCTACCGCTTCTTCAGTTACGGTGACGCCATGCTGCTGACTCGAAATGACGGCGGGGCGGGATGATGGAGTTCTCGTTGCTGGCCAGCGACGGCGCGGCGCGACGCGGCCGGCTGACGTTCCCACGCGGCGCCATCGAGACGCCGGCGTTCATGCCGGTGGGCACCTACGGCACCGTCAAGGCGATGTTGCCGGAGGAGTTACTGGAACTCGGCGCCGAGATCGTGCTTGGCAACACCTTCCACCTGATGTTGCGCCCGGGCACAGAAATCATCTCCCGCCACGGGGACCTGCACGATTTCATGCACTGGGAGCGGCCGATCCTCACCGACTCGGGTGGCTTCCAGGTGTTCAGCCTCGGTGCCATGCGCAAGGTGACCGAGGACGGAGTCAGGTTCCGCTCACCGGTCGACGGCGCACAGGTGTTCCTCGGGCCCGAGGAGTCGATGGCGGTGCAGCGGGCGCTCGGCTCCGACATCGTCATGATCTTCGACGAGTGCACGCCCTACCCGGTCGAGGAGGCCGCGGTGCGGGCGTCGATGGAACTGTCGCTGCGCTGGGCCCGGCGTTCGCGCGAAGCCCATGGTGACAGCCCGGCGGCACTGTTCGGCATCGTTCAGGGTGGCATGGTCCCGGAACTGCGCAGCGCCTCGCTCGACGGTCTTCAGGAGATCGGCTTCGACGGCTATGCCATAGGTGGGCTCTCCGTTGGCGAACCCATGGAAGAGCGGGTGCGGATCCTCGATCACCTCGGCCCACGGCTGCCAGTCGAGCATCCGCGCTACCTGATGGGCGTTGGCAAGCCCGAGGATATCGTCGCTGCGGTGCTGCGCGGGATCGACATGTTCGACTGCGTGTTGCCGACCCGCAACGCCCGTAATGGCCACCTGTTCACCCGCTACGGCGACATTCGCATTCGCAACGCCCGTTATCGTGATGACCCCCGACCGCTGGAGCCCGGCTGCCGCTGTTATACCTGCAACCACTTCTCGCGTGCCTACCTGCGTCACCTGCACACCTGTGGCGAAATCCTGGCGGCACGACTCGCCACCATCCACAACCTCCACTACTACCTTGAGTTGATGGCCGGGCTGCGTGCGGCGATCACCGACGGGGTGTTGGCGTCGCACATCACGCGCTTCCATGCCGAGCGGGCGCAAGGTGATCCGCCTGTGGCATAATGCGCGCTTTGCCGGGGCCGACCGTGTCGCGGCAACCTACCCACTCGTAAAGGGCATGCCATGAACTTCTTTATCTCC
>QNFN01000043.1 GCA_003645555.1 Gammaproteobacteria bacterium
GACCATGGCCAACGGACGGTTTCATGACGTGTCAGAGGTTCCCTAGTGGGCCGTGCGCAAAGTTCAGTTACTGTTCGCTTCGCCAAAAAGCGTAGCTCTGCGTTGGCAAAGCTTGGAATAGGCTCACTATTCCTGCATTTTCCGCCTTGATCTACACATTTTGGCTGTGCTCCTTAATTACCGAACTTCACGCATGGCCCACTAGTGAGATTGGCGACGGCGCTTGATGTGGCCGAGCTTGGCATGCTGTTGCAGACGATAGAAGCGGCGTAACTCACGCAGCAGGGCACGCACGCCACCGCTGCGCAGGTGACGACGCTCGAGATGGGCGCAGTAGGTGGCGGCGTAACCGTTGGCCCGGTGGTAGCGCTGACGCGTGGCGTGGTCCAGGTCAGGCGCGAGATGAAACTGGCCGAACAGCCGTCCGTGCAGGCCGCGCGGGGCACGGCCGTGCCCCTGGCGGGCGGCGAGTAACAGGGCGAGGATGTACTTGTCGATTTCCGCCTGCAGTTCGAGCTCAAGGCAGGTCACCGGCCGGTCGCGCGAGGCGTGCCAGGCTACGCAGAGGAAATGGCTGACCCCCTCTATGACCAGGCAGAGGTCGGCGAAATTGCCGTCGTGGAGGCGGGTCAAGGGGTCATCCTTGCGCAGTCGGCCGAGCAAGCCGGCGGAGAGGTAGAGCCCCAGCCCTATCTCCGCTCCCTCCTCGCACACCAGGAGCTGTTCCTCGGGGACGTTTTGCATGGGTGTGTTGGCCGGAAGCGGGTCGGTGACCAGGAACTGCTCGGCCCGGCAGCCGGGATCGATGGCATAGATCCGTTCGAGATGGTGCTGGATCACGCTTACCTGGGGCGCCACTTTGGATGGTCTCAGTGCGTGCGCGTGGTCAGGCCGTTGTTCGGCTCGATGCCGCACTGGCGCAGTTGCTGCGCCAGACGCGGGCTGCCGGTGCGCAGCCAGAGATCGTAGAGCCGAAGCAGGGTGCGTCGCTCACGGGTCTCGATCGTTTCGCTGACCTCGCCGAGAACATCGACAAAAGGGGTGAACTTCTCGGCCAGTTCGCGGTAGATCGGACAGAGGGCCTGGCCGCGCGGCGACCCGCCGAGATTTTCGGCCAGGTGCCCGTAGGCGCTGCCGCCCATGGCGATGTAGTAGTCGATATCGACCGCCTTGCGATCGAGGCTGTCGGCGAAAAAGCCGGCGATGAACAGCGCGACGTCCCCCAGCCGGCGCAGGGCGGCTTGGCGGTCAACGGCGTGACGGCTGTGCACGGCATCGGCGTAGAGAAAGGCGAGCGGCCGCAAGCCGATGCCGTCGTCGGTCTCTTCGAACAGGTTTTCGGTGTGGATGAAATGGGTCAGCAGGCTGACCAGGTAGTAGACGGTGTCGTCGTCGGCCAGGACTTGCTGATGCTCCATCGCGGCACCGACGCTGCTCTGGAAGAACTCGGTTGGGGTGGTGTCAGTAATCAATCCGGACGGCGTTTGACTCGGCATGCGCTTGCGTCTCCTCTGGGTCTGGCGAGCGGGGTGGGCGAGGTGCCCGGTAGCTTTGAGTCTAGGCAGTTGGGATGGCGCGGGTCACGTCTACCCGACGGCGTAAAGATGTGCGATTATTTGACTCTTGTCATCTCGTGACATGCCCGAGCGGCGTGCGCGCCCGGTCCTGCCGTGTTCGTCGGCGATATACCAGGAAGTATGAAGTCCGATGCCGGCCAGGCCTGGCGGCGGGGGCGTACCCCCGCCGCATCGGGACAACTCAGTTGATGACGCTCGCCTGGTCGTCCGGAATCTTCGGCAGGCGGTGGGCGATGCCCTTATGGCAGTCGATGCAGGTCTTGCCCTCGTCGAGGCCGGTGACATGCTGGTCGAAGGCGCGCCGACCCTGACGGGTCAGGTCCATGTAGTCGTAGTCGTGGCAGTTGCGGCATTCGCGCGAGTCGGTCCTCTTCATCGTGCGCCAGACGTTCCTGGCCAGTTCCAGGCGCTTGGCATTGAACTTCTCCGGGGTGTCGATGGTGCCGAGCGCCTTGTGCAGCAACTCGTTGCTTGCCTGGATCTTGCGGATCATCTTGTGCACCCACTCCTTCGGCACGTGGCAATCCGGGCAGGTGGCGCGGACACCGGTGCGGTTCTCGAAGTGGATGGTGTCCTGGTACTCCACGTAGACGTTCTCTTCCATCTCGTGGCAGGAGATGCAGAAGGCCTCGGTGTTGGTCCACTCCATCACCGTGTTGAAACCGCCCCAGAAGACGATGCCGGCGATGAAGGTGACGACCAGTGCGCCGAAACCGTAGGCCCGACCCTTGCCGGGCATGGCAGTACGTTCCGAATCAGTCATGGCGGAGTCCTTTCTGTTCCGTGACGCGGGCGAGGGCCATGGCTCAGCGACCGGTCAGCACGTCGACCGGCTGGAACGCGTTGTTGACCAGCGGATGGGCATCGACCTGTGGTACGTGGCACTGGGTGCAGAAGTAGCGGCTCGCGGAGACGTTCGAGAGCTCCGTGCCGTCGCGGTCGCGGAAGTGGGTCAGGCTGATCTTGGTGGCCTTGGCCGAGCGGTAGTTGTCCCAGCTGTGGCAGGTCAGGCACTTGTTGCTGTTGGCGTTGATGATGTAGCCGTCGATCTCGTGCGGGATCAGCGGCGGCTGCTGAACGTAGGCGCGTTCGAGGGGAGCCCGTTCCTTCATCATCGGTTTGAAGTCATGGACCTGGTTGGTCGAGTCGAGCGGTGTCGCGCCACGCATCGGGGTTGCCATCTGCGCGGCGAGGATGCCCGGGAGTGCCGAGGCGCCGAAGGCCAGCAGCAGGGTCAAGGCAGCGGTCCTCTTCATGACGAAGCCTCCATCTTGTTGTGAAAACGGGTACCGAAATGGAACACGATCTGGTCGCATACATCGATGCAGCGACCGCAGTTGGTGCAGTTCATGCCGGTGATTACCGGCCCGGGGCCGTCCCCGGTCCCCTTTAGTGCCGGCTGGATCACCTGCGGTTCGGGGCAGACACGGAAACATTCCATGCAGTCGTCGCAGCGTGCGCGGTCGTCGGCGCGTACGCGGATGATGCTGCCCGCGCCGAGCAGGCTGTAGGTGGCGCCCATCGGACAGAGGTGGCTGCACCAGCCGCGCTGGGCCACCAGCAGGTCGAACAGGAACACCGCCAGCAGCACCACCCAGGCGAAACCGAAACCGAAAATCAGTCCGCGATGCAGCATCGACACCGGGTTGACCCACTCCCACACGGTGATCCCGGTCAGGGCGGTCATGATCAGGAGAGTGCCCAGCAGCCAGTAGCGGGTCGTCCGTGACGGGCGGGCGCGCGGGCGCAGGCCGAGCATCTCGCGCAGCCAGGCGGCGGCGTCGGTGACGATGTTGACCGGGCAGACCCAGCCGCAGAAGGCGCGACCGCCAACCAGCAGGTAGAAGGTGACGACAATGGCCGTGCCGAGCAGCGCGGTGGTTTCGGGCAGGTGCCCGCTGACCGTGGTCTGTAACAGTAGGAATGGATCGGTCAGCGGCAGCAGGTCGAGCACCAGGTTCGATGACAGGTTGCCCTTGACGATCCAGATGCCAGCCATCGGACCGAGCAGGAACAGACCGAGGATGCCGACCTGGGTCAAACGCCGCAGGAACAGCCATTTCCAGCGCCAACGCGACCGGACCATGGCGATAGGTAAGGTGGCGGTATTCACTGCAGTCCCCCGCCAGCGGGCATCCGGTCGGGCAGGTCGATAATATTTTCGAGCAGCGGTTTGCCGGCCTTCTCCTGCTCTTCCCAACCGAGCCGGTAGTGGCGTCCGAGCTGCCCCTTGGCCAGCGTTATCGGCAGCACCTTGATGGCGGCCACGTCGAGCACGCACGCCGCCTCGCACTTGCCGCAGCCGGTGCAGGTCTCGGAGTTGACCGTGTGCAGGAAGCGGGCATGCACGCCGGTGCGGTCGTTGTGGTCAAGCTCCAGCGTGATGGCCTCGCCGATCAACGGGCAGATCTGGTAGCAGACATCGCAGCGCAGGCCGAGGAAATTGAGGCAGGTCTCCTGGTCGATCAGCACCGCCAGCCCCATGCGTGCGTCATCGATGTCGGTCAGTTCAGGGTCGAGCGCTCCGGTCGGACACGCCTTGACACATGGAATGTCTTCGCACATTTCACACGCCACCTGGCGGGCGATGAAGTAAGGTGTTCCCACCGCAACCGGCTCGCCGACGCGGGCCAGATCGAGGGTGTCGTAAGGGCAGTCACGGACGCACAGACCGCAGCGGACACAGGCACCCAGGAACGTTTCTTCATCGAGTACACCCGGGGGGCGCAGCGCCTGTGCCGGCATGGCGCTGGCGTTGGTGGCGTAGAGGGTGACCCCGCCGCCGAACAGCGCCGCCCCGCAGGCGGTCATCACCACCTCCTGCAGGAAGTGCCGCCGGCCGGGGCTCGGCGGCCCCGGTACCTGCGTGTTCTGCTGCTCCTGGCTCATCGCCGTAGCCCGTTGGCCGCCTGCGTTACGCCTTGACCACGCGCACGGCGCATTTCTTGTAGTCGGTCTCTTTCGAGATCGGGCAGGTGGCGTCGAGGGTCAGCTTGTTGACCAGGCGGCCGGCATCGAACCAGGGGATGTAGATCAGCCCCACGGGCGGCCGGTTGCGACCCCGGGTCTCGACCCGAGTCTCGAGTTCGCCACGCCGGGTCTGCAGCTTGACCGCCATGCCCCGCTTGAGGCCGCGCTTCCTGACATCCTCGGGGTGCATGAAGACCACCGCATCGGGGAAGGCGCGGTAGAGTTCCGGCACCCGCCGGGTCATCGATCCGGAGTGCCAGTGTTCCAGCACCCGGCCGGTGACCAGCCACAGGTCGTACTCGCTGTCCGGCGACTCGGCCGGCGGCTCGTAGGGCAAGGCAAAGATCACCGCCTTGCCGTCGGGCTTGCCGCAGAAGCGTATCCCTCCACCTTTTTTGACGTAGGGGTCGTAGCCCTCGCGGAAGCGCCACAGCGTCTCCTTGCCATCGACCACCGGCCAACGCGGGCCGCGGGTCTGGTGGTAGGTATCGAAGTCGGCGAGGTCATGCGCCTTGCCGCGCCCGAAGCCGGCGTACTCCTCGAACAGGCCCTTCTGCACGTAGAAGCCGAAGTGCTCGGATTCATGGTTGGCGTAGACATTGCCGGACTGGTCGGTGATGGTGCCGGACTGGTAGGGGAACTTGTCGACCTGGCCGTTGGCATAGAGGACGTCGAACAGGGTCTTGCCCTTGTACTCCGGCGCCTTGGCCAGCAGGTCGTCGGACCAGACCTCCTCGACCTTGAAGCGCTTGGAGAATTCCATCAGCTGCCAGACATCGGACTTGGCCTCGCCCGGTGCCGACACTTGCTCGTGCCAGAACTGGGTGCGGCGTTCGGCGTTGCCGTAGGCACCCTCCTTCTCGACCCACATCGCGGTCGGCAGCACCAGGTCGGCGGCCAGCGCGGAGACGGTCGGGTAAGGATCGGAGACGACGATGAAGTTGTCCGGGTTGCGGTAGCCCGGCAGCGTCTCCTCGTTCATGTTCGGTGCCGCCTGGACGTTGTTGTTGCACATCACCCAGTAGGCGTTGAGCTTGCCATCCTTGAGCATGCGGTTCTGGAGCACGGCGTGGTAGCCGACCTTGGCGGGGATGGTCCCCTCGGGCAGCTTCCACGTCTTCTCGGCATAGTCGCGGTGCGGCTTCTTGGCGACGACCATGTCGGCCGGCAGGCGATGGGCGAAGGTGCCGACCTCGCGCGCGGTGCCGCATGCCGACGGCTGGCCGGTCAGCGAGAACGGGCCGTTACCCGGTTCCGAGATCTTGCCGGTCAGCAGGTGGACGTTGTACATCAGGTTGTTCACCCAGGTGCCCCGGGTATGCTGGTTGAAGCCCATGGTCCAGTAGGAGACCACCTTGCGCTCCGGGTCGGCGTAGAGCTCGGCCAGGGCCTCGAGATCCTTGGCCGGCACACCGGAGAGCTTGCTGACCGAATCGACATCGTAGTCGGCGACGTAGGCGGCGAACTCGTCGAAGCTCATCGGCGCCGAGCCGACCTGGCCCTTACGGGTTTTGCCGTTTTTGGAAGCCTGCTCCAGCGGGTGGGTCGGACGCAGGCCGTAGCCGATGTCATCGTTACCCTTGCGGAAGTTGACGTGGCTGTTGACGAACTCCTGGTTCACCTTGCCGTTCTGGATGATGTAGTTGGCGATGTAGTTGAGGATCGCCAGGTCGGTCTGCGGCGTGAAGATCATGCCCAGGTCGGCAAGATCGAAATTGCGGTTGCGGAAGGTCGACAGCACGGCCACCTTGACGTGCGGCGCAGTCAGGCGCCGGTCGGTCAGGCGCGACCAGAGGATCGGGTGCATCTCGGCCATGTTCGCGCCCCATAGCACGAAAGCGTCGGCGTGCTCGAGGTCGTCGTAGCAGCCCATCGGCTCGTCGATGCCGAAGGTGCGCATGAAACCGGCCACGGCCGAGGCCATGCAGTGGCGGGCGTTGGGGTCGAGGTGGTTGGAACGAGAGCCGGCCTTGTAGAGCTTGGCCGCGGCGTAGCCCTCCCAGACCGTCCACTGGCCGGAGCCGAACATCCCGACGGCCGGCATCTGATCGCTGTTGCGGGTCTTGGCGATCGCGACCTTCCACTTCTCGGCCATGATGTCGAACGCCTGGTCCCAGGTGATCGGTGTGAACTCGCCTTCCTTGTCGAACTGGCCTTCCTTCATGCGCAGCATCGGCGTTTTCAGCCGGTCCTGGCCGTAGAGGATCTTGGACAGGAAGTAGCCCTTGATGCAGTTCAGGCCACGGTTGACCGGTGCCTCCGGGTCGCCCTGGGTCGCCACCACGCGGCCATCCTTGACGCCGACCAGCACGCTGCAGCCAGTGCCGCAGAACCGGCACGGGGCCTTGTCCCAACGGATGTCGCCCTTTTTGGCGGTCATCGCCGCCTGCGCGCCGGGAATGGTCACGCCGGCCGCAGTCGCGGCCGCGGTGATTGCCTGGGTCTTGATGAAGTCACGCCGAGTCAGTTTCATGACCGCCACTCCTTAGGTTTCTGATTCGTCATCGCTGTACTGGAAGGTAATTGCCGCGGAGATCACACCCTGGGTTTCGTGGATCGCCGTCAGCGTGTCGGCCGCCACCTGGGAGACGTCGTTTTCGACAGTGACGACCAGCCGGCCGTCGTCGGTAGTGGCGTGGATTTCAACGCCGGGCAGCGTGAGCAACTGGCCGGCGATCTGGTCCCGGTCATCCGGGCGGGTGTGGATTACGAGGCTTGCAATGTTCATGCGGCAATACCCGTGCGGGAAGGAGGTGGGGTGCCGATCCGGATCACGCCGACCGGGCATGGGGCCACGCAGGCACCGCAACCGGTGCAGGCGCCGGGATCGACTACGGGCAGACCGCCGCGCGGGGCCTCGGGACGAAACGCCACAGCCTCGTGTGGACACGGATCGACGCAGGCATGGCAGTGCACGCCCGTGGCCTCGATGCACTCAGGGGCCACCAGGGCGATATGGTTCCAGGGTGAGGTGTCGGGAGCCGGACGTCGCAGTGCGACCGGTTTGCAGACCGTGACGCAGTCACCGCAGAAGGTGCATTCACCGAGGTTGAATTCGATTGCCGGAAAGCCGCCGTCACCCTGGACCAGGATCTGTTCTGGGCAGGCCGGCAGGCAGTCGAGACAGCGGGTGCAATCGTCGTGGAAACGCGCCGTCGCCCAGGGCGGACGGACGGGCTGTCGATGGCCGCGTGGGTCGGCGCGGAACAGCTGGCGACGGGTTGTAGTGGGTGCCATCCTGGCGAGTCCTGATCCTTATGCGGTCAAGGCAACAGCGTACGTTCCTATCCTTATACGCTGTCGGGGGGTTGAATCATTGACGATCATCAAGGGTTACCCATGGCTCCTCGACCAATTGCACCCCTCCCCAAAGCAGAGTCTAGACGAACTTGCTGCTATGCACCATCAGGGTGGGGGCGCCATTTTAGACTCTCCTGCCGTAAGTGCCTGGGACAAGTGCCGGGGTTGGGCAGGAGTCGGGGTGCTCGCTATGATGCCGACAAAGACGGGCCGCAGAGGCCACGCGCTGCACTATCCCAGGAGGAGACGCCCGATGCCCAAACCACCTTTCGCACCGCTTGATTTTGCCTCGCCCGTCGTCGAGGTCGAGGTGCTGGCTGATGGCAGCCAGGTGCTGCGTTCGCCGCAGGCGCTCGATGACTACCCACCCAAGCTTGGCCTGCTTCTGGAGCAGTGGGCCGCCGCGGCGTCGGACCGGACCTTTCTCGCTGAACGTGACGGTGACGGTTGGCGCGAGGTCTCGTACGGTGCGGCACTGAAGGCGGTCAGATCGTTGGCCCAGGCACTGCTCGATCGTGGCCTCGGCCCGGAGCGGCCGCTGGTGCTCTTGTCAGACAATGGTGTCGACAACGGCCTGCTGCAACTTGCGGCGATGCATGCCGGTATTCCCGCGGTGCCGGTCTCGCCAGCCTACTCGCTGATGTCACGCGACCACACCAAGCTGAAGTACATCTTCGAGCTGGTTACTCCCGGCCTGGTGTTTGCCGCCGACGGCGAGCGTTTCGCCACCGCACTCGATGCCGTCGGGCTCGACGACTGCAGGCTGGTTGTCAGTAGCAATCCACCCGCGGAACGGCCGTCGATACCCCTGGCCGAACTGCTCGCCACCGTCCCCGGGGCGGCGGTCGATGCCGCCTACACGGCGGTTGGACCGGACACGGTGGCCAAGATCCTGTTCACTTCGGGCTCGACCGGGATGCCGAAGGGAGTGATCAACACCCAGCGCATGCTCTGCTCGAACCAGCAGGCGATCGCCCAGGTCTGGCTGTTCCTGGCCGCCCATCCGCCAGCGGTGCTCGACTGGCTGCCGTGGAGCCACACCTTCGGTGGCAACCACAACTTCAACCTGGTGCTGCGCCACGGTGGCACCCTCTACGTCGATGGTGGCAAGCCAATGCCCGGCCTGATCGAGCAGACGGTCGCCAATCTCACCATGATTGCTCCGACACTCTATTTCAACGTCCCGCGTGGTTTCGACGTGCTGTTGCCGTTCCTCGAACAGGACGCTGCTCTGCGTGATCACTTCTTCAGCCGCCTCGACCTTATCTTTTACGCCGGTGCGGCATTGCCGCAGAGCCTGTGGGAGCGGCTCGAGGCGCTGTCGATCGCCGCCCGTGGCGTACGTGTACCCATGGTTTCGGCCTGGGGATCGACCGAGACCGCACCGATGATCACCACCGTTCATTTTCCACTGGAGCACGCAGGCGTCATCGGCCTGCCGGCACCGGGTTGTGCGGTAAAGATGGTCCCCAACGGTCAAAAGCAGGAGCTGCGCATCAAGGGCCCGAACATCACCCCGGGCTACTGGCGCCGTCCCGACCTGACTGCGCAGGCGTTCGACGACGACGGCTGGTATTGCATCGGTGATGCCGGTCGGCTCGAGGATCCGGAACGGCCCGAGGCCGGCATCGTCTTCGATGGCCGCGTGGCTGAGGATTTCAAGCTGCTGTCGGGCACCTGGGTGCATGCCGGCGTGCTGCGGGTTACCGCCATCGCGGCCGGCGCCCCGGTGATCCAGGATGCCGTGGTCACCGGCCACGACCGTGCGGAGATCGGCCTGCTGGTATTTCCGAACCTGGCCGGCCGCAAGACGCTCTGTCCCAAGGCCGGGGACGACGTCGAGGCGCTGCTGGGTTGCGACGCGGTGCGCGAGCGGCTACGCGCC
>QNFN01000044.1 GCA_003645555.1 Gammaproteobacteria bacterium
CAGAGAGGAGAGGTTGGTGCAGACGCAGGTCTTGTCGCGCCCGACCGGCTTGAGTTCATACACCGAGTAGAAGGTCGCGACCTCGTAGACGGCGAGCGCCGGCATGCCGAGATAATCAGCAACGGCATCCATCAATTCGCGCGGTAACCAGCCACCATTGGCATCCTGGGCGATGCGCAGGGTGGCCATCACTGCCGATTGGCGCTGGTCAGCCGGGTACTTGGCGAGTTCGGTATCAATCTCCGTGCACGATGCGGCGGAGAGCAGTTCAGTCTGATTGTCGGCCATCAGCGGTCGATCTCCCCGAAAACGATATCCTGGGTACCGATCACCGCGACCACGTCAGCCAGCATGTGGCCACGTACCATTTCGTCCATCGCCGCCAAGTGGGCGAAACCCGGGGCGCGGATTTTCAGCCGGTAGGGCTTGTTGGCGCCATCCGACACCAGGTAGATACCGAACTCGCCCTTCGGGTGCTCGACAGCCTGGTAGACCTCGCCGGCGGGAACGGTGTAGCCCTCGGTGAACAGCTTGAAGTGGTGGATCAGCGCTTCCATGCTCTCCTTCATCTCGAGCCGTGGCGGCGGTGACACCTTGTGGTCGTCGACCATCACCGGGCCCGGGTTGGCACGCAGCCAATCGATGCACTGTTTGATGATGTGATTCGATTGGCGCAGCTCTTCCATGCGCACCAGGTAACGATCGTAGCAGTCGCCATTGACGCCGATCGGGATGTCAAAATCGACCCGATCATAGACGCTGTAAGGCTGTTTTTTGCGCAGGTCCCAGGCGATGCCCGAGCCACGGATCATCGGCCCGGTAAACCCGAGTTGCATGGCCTCCTCCGGCGAGACCACGCCGATGCCGACGGTGCGCTGCTTCCAGATCCGGTTGTCGGTCAGCAGCGTCTCGTACTCATCGATATTGGTCGGAAAACGCTCGGTGAAGGCCTCGATGAAATCAAGCAGCGAGCCTTGGCGATCGGCATTGCGTTCGGCAGTTTCACGCTCGTTATGCCACTTCGACGGCTGGTACTGCGGCATCCGCTCAGGGAGATCGCGGTAGACTCCGCCCGGGCGGAAATAGGCGGCGTGCATGCGCGCACCGGATACGGCCTCGTAGGCATCGAGCAGGAATTCGCGCTCGCGAAACGCGTAGATGAAAATGGTCATCGCACCGAGATCGAGACCGTGTGCACCGAGCCACATAAGGTGGTTCAGGATGCGTGTGATCTCGGAATACATGGTGCGAATGTACTCGGCACGTAACGGCGGCGTGACACCGAGCAACTTCTCGATCGCCATGACATAAGCGTGCTCGTTGCACATCATCGACACGTAGTCGAGCCGGTCCATATAGCCGATGCTGTGGTTGAACGGCTTGGTTTCGACCAACTTCTCGGTGCCCCGGTGCAGCAGGCCGATGTGTGGGTCCGCACGCTGGATCACCTCACCATCCATCTCCAGCACCAGGCGCAGTACGCCGTGTGCGGCCGGGTGCTGCGGCCCGAAGTTCAGCGTGTAATTACGGATCTCAGGCATCGTCGGCACCGGGCTGCTGGTAGCGTTTGTCCTCGCGGATGATGCGTGGCTGCGTCACCCGCGGCTCGATCGTCACCGGCTCGTAGACGGTGCGTTTCTTGACCGCGTCATAGCGCATCTCCACATGACCGCTGACTGGGAAGTCCTTGCGGAACGGATGGCCGATGAAGCCGTAGTCGGTGAGGAGGCGACGCAAGTCCGGGTGGCCCTCGAAGACAATGCCGTACATGTCAAACGCCTCACGTTCGAACCAGTCCGCCGACCTCCACACACCGATGACCGAGTCGACGACCGGAAAGTCATCGTTCTCGGCATAGCAGCGCACGCGGATGCGTTGGTTGTTGCTGATCGAAAGCAGGTGGTAGACGGCGGCAAAGCGGTGTGGATGCGCCGTCCCGCCGTGGGTCGCGGATTCGCGCGAGACGCCGCGGCTGAAACCGGTGTCGGCCGCGCTGCCAGTATCCCACTCGTCGACGCCGTAGTCGGCATAGTCGATGCCGCAGACATCGATCAGTTCCTCGAAACCGAGACCGCCGGCGTCGCGCAACTGGGTACAGGCTTCGATCAGGCGGACACGAGGCACAATCAGCGTCACTTCACCCCGGTCGACCAGGCACTCGTTGACCTTGTCACCGAGGATCTCGCGCGCCTGCTCGGCCAGCCGATTTGCTGCTTCGGTCATGGTGCGGCTCTCAACGGGCGATGGTGTTGGTGTTGCGGATCTTGTTCTGCAACTGCAGGATCCCGTACAACAATGCCTCGGCGGTCGGCGGACAACCCGGAACATAGATGTCGACCGGAACAATGCGGTCGCAGCCGCGCACCACCGAGTAGGAGTAGTGATAGTAGCCGCCGCCGTTGGCGCATGAACCCATCGAAATCACCCAGCGTGGCTCGGCCATCTGGTCATAGACCTTGCGCAGCGCCGGGGCCATCTTGTTGCATAGCGTGCCGGCGACGATCATGACGTCGGACTGACGCGGGCTGGGGCGGAAGATGATGCCGAAGCGGTCGAGGTCATAGCGCGCCGCACCGGCGTGCATCATTTCTATCGCACAGCAGGCGAGGCCGAAGGTCATCGGCCACATCGACCCGGTCCGCGCCCAGTTGATCAGCTTGTCTGCCGAAGTGGTCAGGTAGCCTTTCTCGAAAACGCCCTCTATTCCCATTCCAGCGCCCCCTTCTTCCACTCGTAGATGAAGCCGATCACGAGGATGCCGAGAAACAGCACCATGGCGAGGAACCCGAACATGCCGATCTGGTCGAGCACCACGGCCCATGGGAACAGGAACGCGATCTCGAGATCGAAAATGATGAACAGGATGGCGACCAGATAGTAGCGGACGTCGAACTTCATCCGCGCGTCCTCGAACGCCTCGAAGCCGCACTCGTACGGAGAGTTCTTTTCCGGATCGGGACGGTGGGGTCCCATGATGGCACCGGTTACCAGCATGCCACCGCCAGTAACCAGGCCGATGGCAATAAAGACCAGGATCGGCAAATAGTTCTCGAGCATCGTCTATCCACTCTCCGGCCGGTCACGCCCGGGGCATCGAGCCCACGAGCAGGGTGTGGACGGGCGTAAATCTCTCCCGGGCGGCCAAGTGTGGCCGAACGGCGAAGTCGCCTGTGCTATTTCGCAAACGACAACGCCACAATCTGGTGGCAGGAGTGCTGTCGATGCGTAGTGATTCTGGTGCCGAGGGCCGGACTCGAACCGGCACAGCTTGCGCTACCGCCCCCTCAAGACGGCGTGTCTACCAATTTCACCACCTCGGCGAATTCAAGCAACCGATAATATCAGATTATCGGTTGCCAAGAAAAACTATTGGGGTTTCGACGGTAGCTGCGGCACGTCGCTCGTCCCGCCGGCAGGCCGAGTCGTTCCCGGCGCCTGAAGCGGCGTCTCGATCAGGTCGACCACGCTGCCCTGGCGAACATCGCCCACCCGCGTTGCCAGGAAAGCGAGGCTCAGGCTGGTGACAAAAAACAGTGCCGCAAGAACGGCCGTGGCACGGGTCATGAACGAGCCTGCACCTTGTGAACCGAACACTGTCGAAGAGGCACCGCTGCCGAATGCAGCCCCCATATCAGCGCCTTTGCCGTGCTGCAACAGCACCAGGCTGATTAGCGCCAAGGCGATCAGAACGTGGGCTACCAGAAGAATTGTTTGCATCGTCTTTCCAGGTGATCCGGGCGCTCAGGTGGCCCGGCAAATGGTGAGGAATTCGTTGGCATCCAGCGCGGCACCGCCAATCAGGCCGCCATCAATATCGTCCATGGTGAACAGTTCGGGAGCATTGGCACCCTTGACGCTGCCACCGTAGAGGATACGTAGCCCGGCCGCGACCGTGGCGTCACGCGCCGAGATCCTGTTGCGGATGAAGGCGTGGACTGCCTGCGCCTGGTCCGGAGTGGCCGTGAGTCCAGTGCCGATCGCCCAGACTGGCTCGTAGGCGACGACCGCGTCAGCCAGCGCGCCCACCCCGGGGCCGTCGAGCAGGGCGTCGATCTGGCGCCCGATAACCGCCTCGGTGGCACCGGATTCGCGCTCTTCCAGGGTCTCGCCGACGCAGGCGATCGGGGTCAGACCCACCGCCTGGGCCGCGGTCATCTTGCGCGCTACCAGGGCGTTATCCTCGCCATGGAAGGCGCGGCGTTCGGAGTGACCGATGATGACGAAACGGCAACCGTAATCGGCCAACATCGGTCCGGCCACCTCACCAGTGTAGGCCCCGGCCGCGTGCTCGGAGAGGTCCTGCGCGCCCAGCGCGATCGGGCCGCCATCCAGGCGGGCCGCGGCCTCGGCGATGAAGACGGCCGGCGGGCAAACGACCATTTCAGCGCGCGCGACATCCACGGCGCCCACGAGCAGACCGTCGATCAGCGCCGAGACGCTGTCGCGCGTACCGTTCATCTTCCAGTTGCCAGCAATCAGCGGGCGGCGCATATCGTATTCCAGGTCAATGTGGGCGGCGGGAAAAAAGCGCGCCAAGGATACCGGGAGCCCCCCCGGAAATCAATGCGCTGGGTGGACGATCAGGCGACCGAGGTTACGACTTCGGCGAGCTCTTCGACCAGTTGTGCGACCTGACTGGCATCGCGACCCTCGACCATCACGCGGACCACCGGCTCGGTCCCCGAGGGGCGCAGCAGAACCCGGCCATCGGTCCCGAGAGCCGCCTCGGCGGCCTTTACTGCGGCCGCTACCGAAGGATGCTTCAGGGGCTGCTGCCCCGGGGCAACACGCACATTGACCATCTTCTGTGGAAAGACCGTCATCCCGGCCGTCAATTCGGTCAGGCTGCGCTGCTGGCGCACCGCGGCGGACAGCACCTGAAGAGCGGCCACCGTGCCGTCACCCGTAGTGGAGCGGTCGAGGCAGATCAAGTGACCGGAACTCTCGCCGCCCAGTCGCCAGCCGCGCGCGTGCAACCGCTCCAGGACATAGCGATCGCCGACCTTGGCCCGTTCGAACGGCACGCCACGATCTGACAGGGCCTTTTCCAGCCCCAGGTTGCTCATCACGGTGCCCACCACACCACCATCGAGCATTCCCAGTTCGAGGCGATCGCAGGCAACGATGTAGAGCAACTGGTCGCCATCGATCACGGCCCCTCCGGCGTCGATCATGATCAGGCGGTCACCGTCCCCATCGAGAGCGATGCCAAGATCGGCGCCGCGGGCACGTACCGCGGCACGCAGCGGTTCAACATGAGTCGAGCCACAATTAAGGTTGATGTTGAGGCCGTCCGGCTCGGTGCCGATAACACTGACCCTGGCGCCGAGCTCGCGCAGCACGCTGGGTGCGACCTGGTAGGTGGCGCCGTGGGCACAGTCGATGACGATGTCCAGCCCGTGCAGGGTGATGTCATTGTCGATCGTCGACTTGCAGTACTCGATGTAGCGACCCGCCGCATCATTGATACGCGAGGCCTTGCCCAATCGCTCCGCGGCCACGGTTTGCAGGGGGCCGACGAGCTCAGTCTCGATCTGCTGTTCGACATGGTCGGGCAGCTTGAGGCCGTCAGGTCCGAAAAACTTGAAACCATTGTCGTCGAAAGCGTTGTGGGAGGCACTGATGACAATGCCGACACTGGCACGGAAGGTCCGGGTCAGGTAGGCCACTGCCGGGGTCGGCATCGGTCCGGTCAGAAGCACGTCGAGCCCGGCCGCGGCCAGGCCCGCCTCGAGCGCCGACTCGAACATGTACCCGGAAATGCGCGTGTCCTTGCCAATGACCACCCGTGCATCGCCCTCCGGGCCTAGCACGCGGCCGACGGCCCAACCGAGCCGCAGTGCAAACTCAGGGGTGATCGGTTCGGTACCAACCCGGCCACGAATACCGTCAGTGCCAAAGTACTTACGTTCGCTCACGCCGTCGCCCCCTCCGATGATGCCGCCTCGACTGCAGCACAGACCGCCAGCGCCTCGACCGTGGCGGCCACGTCATGGGTACGCACCAGCCGTGCCCCACGACTGACGGCCAGTACAGCAGCCGCCACCCCTCCATGCAAGCGCCTGCCGACCGGTGCGTCGAGGATCGCACCGATCATCGACTTTCGTGACAACCCGACCAGCAGCGGCCGGCCGAGCCTGCCCAGGTCATCCAGGGCGGCAAGCAGGGCCAGGTTGTCGGGCAGTGTCTTGCCGAACCCGAAGCCGGGATCGAGCAGGAGCCGCTCCGCAGGTAGGCCTGCCGCTGTGCAATTCGCAAGCCGTGCAGCCAGGAAATCCCGTACCGTAACGACCACTCCGTCCGGGTAGTCCGATGTCTGCTGCATCAGACCCGGCTCACCGCGCATGTGCATCAGGCTGGCGGCCAGGCCCAGCTCGGCCACCGCCTCAACGGCACCGGGCCGCTGCAAGGCACGTACATCGTTGACCAGCTGCGCCCCGGCATCGGCGACGGCGCGGATCACCTCGGGCTGGCTGGTGTCGACCGATATCGGTACATCGGTGGCTGCCGCGACCGCGCTGACCGTTGGCATAAGACGGCGCAGTTCTTCGTCCAGCGGCACCGGGGTCGCACCCGGCCGGGTCGATTCACCACCGATATCGATCAGTGCCGCACCTTCGGCCACCATCTGCAGTGCATGTGCCACCGCCCTTCCCGGGTCGGTGAAATCACCACCATCAGAAAATGAGTCGGGCGTAACGTTGAGGATACCCATCACCCGTGGTCGATCGAAATCGATCCGACAGCGAGGCATGATGAGCTGGGGATTCGAAATGGTTACGGCGACACCCCCAGTAGCCGCCCTGGAGCCGGACCGGACGCCCGTGTCAGGAATCAGTGTTGTCCGGCCGGGCCACCAATGCCGCTGTCGTGTGATTCTGATGTGCTCGAATCGGACTCACCGCCCGGAGCGTCGCCTTGGTCCGGAGTGTCATGGTCGTTCCAGTTCTCAGGCGGGCGCGGTGGATTACCGGCCATGATGTCATCGATCTGTGCCCGATCGATGGTCTCGTACTTGATCAGAGCGGCCGCCATGGCGTGCAGCTTGTCCATGTTGTCGGTCAGGATCTCGCGGGCACGATCGTAGTTTCTGTCGATGAAGCTGCGAACCTCCAGGTCGATGACATGCGTGGTCTCATCCGAAACCGCCTTGTGCTGGGTCACCGAGTGGCCGAGGAACACCTCGCCTTCATCCTCACTGTAGGTACGCGGGCCGAGCTCATCGGACAGGCCCCACTTGGTCACCATGTTGCGCGCAATCTCAGTGGCACGATGAATATCATTTTGCGCCCCGGTGGTGACCGCGTCGGCGCCGAAAATCAACTCCTCCGCGACCCGCCCACCGAACAAGCTGGAGAGCTGGCTCTCAAGACGCCGCTTGCTGTAGCTGTAGCGGTCTTCCTCGGGCAGGAACAACGTCACGCCCAGGGCACGACCGCGCGGGATGATGCTTACCTTGTGCACCGGATCGTGATCCGGAACCGAGCGGCCGACGATAGCGTGGCCCGATTCATGGTAGGCGGTCAGCTTCTTCTCTTCCTCGCTCATGACCATCGAACGCCGCTCGGCGCCCATCATGATCTTGTCCTTGGCCTTCTCGAAGTGATCCATCTCGACCACGCGGTAGTTGGCACGGGCCGCGAACAGCGCCGCCTCGTTGATCAGGTTGGCGAGGTCAGCACCGGAAAAACCGGGCGTGCCACGCGCGATGATCGACATGTCGACATTCTCCGCCACCGGCACCTTGCGCATGTGAACCTTGAGAATCTGCTCGCGCCCGCGCACGTCGGGAAGCGGTACCACCACCTGGCGATCAAAGCGTCCCGGGCGCAGCAGCGCCGGATCGAGGACGTCGGGGCGGTTGGTGGCGGCGATGACGATCACCCCCTCGTTGCCCTCGAAACCATCCATCTCGACCAGCAGCTGATTCAGCGTCTGCTCACGTTCATCGTGACCACCGCCGAGGCCGGCGCCACGATGGCGGCCGACGGCATCAATCTCGTCGATGAAAATGATGCACGGGGCATTCTTCTTCGCCTGTTCGAACATGTCACGGACGCGCGAGGCGCCAACACCGACGAACATCTCGACAAAATCGGAGCCGGAAATAGTGTAAAACGGCACCCGTGCCTCACCCGCAATGGCGCGTGCCAGCAGGGTCTTGCCCGTGCCCGGTGAGCCGACCATCAGCACCCCCTGCGGAATCTTGCCACCGAGGCGCTGGAACTTGGACGGATCGCGCAGGAACTCGACCAGTTCGGCCACCTCCTCCTTGGCCTCATCGACGCCAGCGACATCGCCGAAGGTGACCTTCACCTGATCCTCGCTGAGCATGCGCGCACGGCTCTTGCCGAACGACATCGCACCACGACCACCTGCTCCACCCTGCATCTGGCGCATGAAAAAGATCCAGACACCGATCAACAGCAGCATCGGGAACCAGGAGATGAAGATCTGCATCAACAGCGACTGCTGCTCGGGAGCGCGCGCATCGATCTCGACCCCGTTGCGCAGCAGGTCACCGATCAGGCCGTCATCATCCGGGGTGAAAGTGGTGAATTTCTCACCGTTGTGAAGTACGCCCTGCACGGTGCGCCCCTCGATCACCACGCGCGACACCTGGCCGTCGTTTACCTGGCTGACGAACTCGGAATACGCCAGCCGCTTGGCGCTGGCCGGCCGGTTGCCGAAATTGTTGAACACGGTCATCAACACCACCGCGATGATGACCCAAAGGAGCATGTTTCTTGCCATGTCGTTCAACGCTTTGTGACCTGTCGGAAGGGATGGAAAAAGAGGCGGGGCTGGTAAGTTAGTACCTTACACCAGCCGATAGTTCCGGGCCAGAAGGTAGACCTCGCGACTACGTGCCCGCGACGCCTTCGGCTTGCGTACCACGACCCTGGTGAACGCCGCGCGCAACTCGGCGAGCAGCGGGTCGAAGCCCTCGCCCTGGAACATCTTCAGCAACAGGTCGCCTCCCGGGCGCAGCACCTGCTGGGCGCAATCGAGAGCCAACTCCGCGAGCAGGGCCGCCCGTGGCTGATCAACTGCCTTCATACCACTCATATTGGGGGCCATATCCGACAATACAAGGTCGACCGGCCGTCCCTCGAGTTGTTCCAGCAACCGGTCGAGGACCACCTGCTCGGTAAAGTCGCCCTGCAACGCCGTGACCCCGGGCAGCGGATCGATCGGCAGCAGGTCGAGGGCGACCACCCGCCCTCGTGCTCCGATCCGGTCGGCGACCACCTGCGACCAGCCGCCCGGGGCCGCGCCGAGGTCGACGACGGTCATGCCCGGGCGCAGCAGGCGGTCGCGCTTGTCGATTTCGAGCAGCTTGAAGGCAGCCCGTGAACGCAGGCCGAGGGCCTGGGCCTGGCGCACGAAAGCATCGCCAAAATGTTCGCGCAGCCAGCGTTCGCTGCTCTTGCTACGAGCCACCGGTCAGACCCCGACGGCCGGTGCTGACGACCGGGCGGTCGGGTAGACTGTGCGCCCTCCATGCGACCAGGATCGAATCACGATGTCACCCCCGAAACGGCACCGGCGCAAGCAGCGCCGACCCGGTCATGAACGCCAGCCGGCGGTCAG
>QNFN01000045.1 GCA_003645555.1 Gammaproteobacteria bacterium
CAAAAAAGCGTAGATCAAGGCGGGAAAGTGCTGGAATAGTGAGCCTATTCCGAGCTTTGCCAACGCAGAGATACGCCTTTTGGCGAAGCGATCAGTAACAGAACTTTGCGCATGGCCCACTAGGTGGCGCTCGACTGGAAACCAAGCTGGGCCGTATCGAGCTGCGGAGCGAACGTCTCGGGACGTGTATTCGCTGTGTGGGGCAGGATGCCGAGACACGGTGCGTCGAGCCGCGCCGCCAGGGTCGCCAGTTGACCCGGGATGTGTTCCAGGTCCGGATCGATGGTGTTGGCGACCCATCCGACCAGCCGCAGACCGTGCCTGGTGATGCTGTCAGCGGTCAGCAAGGCGTGGTTCAGGCAGCCGAGGCGCAGGCCGACCACCAGGATGACATCGAGATCGAGGTCGACTGCCAGGTCGGCCAGCGTCAGGTGCTCGTCGAGCGGCACCAGCCAGCCGCCGGCACCTTCGACGACCACGACATTGGACGCCGCCGCGAGCTCGGCATAGGCGGTGCGCAGTGGGGTGAGTTCGAGCGTCACGCCCGCCTCGGCGGCGGCCAGGTGAGGCGCGATGGCCGGAGCCAGTGCATCGGGGTTGACCGTTGCATGGGGCCACGCCCGTGAGGCGCAACGCGCCAACAGTTCGGCGTCGTCGTTACGTAGTCCGTCATCGGTGTTGCGGCACCCGGCGGCGACCGGTTTGAGGCCGGCCACCTGCAACCCGGTCTCGCGCAGTCGCAACATCAGGGCCCCGGCGACCATTGTTTTACCGACGCCGGTGTCGGTGCCGGTGACGAACAGTCCACGGGTGTTCATCGCGGGCGGCGCAGGGTGGCGACGGGGATGGCCGTCTCCCCCTCGTCGGCCGGAGTGCGCCAGGCGTGACCGTAGATCACCTCGTAGGTGGCCGGCAGGGTGCCGTCGGGTCGTCGGAACGTGGCGTAGGCATCGGCCAGCGTCGCCAGGGCGCCGCGCCCGGTCAGGCCGCGTGGCCGCCCCGCTGTGACATTGTGGGCGCCGATCGTTTTCAGGTCGCGCATCAGCGAGAGCACGTCGGGGTAGGTCAGCGTGATCCGCTCACAGTCCATCACCGGGTCGGCGAAGCGTGCCCGCACCAGGGCGTCGCCGAGATCGTGCAGGTCGAAAAAGGCATTGACGTGATTGTGGTCATCGACCTCGGCCCAGCTGGCACGCAACTCGCCGAGGGTGTCCGGACCGAAGGTGGAGAACAGCAGCAGACCACCGGGGCGCAGCACCCGGAGCAGGCCGGCAAACACCGCTTCCGGGTCGAGGCACCACTGCAACGTTAGATTGGAGAAGAGCAGGTCGGCACTGCGTTCGGCCAGCGGCAGTGCGGCGATATCGGCACAGAGCCAGGCCGGTTCCGGGCCGGACATTTTGCGCTGGCGTGCCTCGGTCAGCATGCCTTCGGCGAGATCGACGGCGAGTACGGTCGCATCGGGATAGCGGTGGCGCAGTCCGGCGATCTGGCGGCCGGTACCGCAACCGAGATCGATCGCCAGGCGCGGCTCGAGCCGCATCCACTCCAGGCGCTCGAGCAGCCGTTTGCCGACTTCATGCTGGAGTACCGCGGCGGCGTCGTAGTTGGCGGCGGCACGCTCGAACGAGGCACGGACGGCGCGCCGGTCGATCGCCCAGGCTTTCACCTCAGTCATGCAGGAACACCTCGATATGATCGTGGCATGCCGTCGTAGCCGACAGGAACGGGGCGTGTCCCACACCGGGCAGCACCTCGACCTGGTGGCCGGTCCGACCGGCGAGGTCGTCGACCACCTTGGCCGGGATCAGGGCATCCTCGCCACCGAGCAGCCAGAGTATCGGCACCGTATCGGCACCCTCGGTCAGGTCGCTACCGCTGAGCAGTGCCAGCCCGGTGACCAGTGCGTCCGGGTCCGGAACGACCCCCGGTGCACGGCGCAGGGTGCGTAGCACGTCGCGCCCGGCAGCATCACCGCGGGCGACCAGGCCGGCAAAGCGGGCCAGTGTGGCCGTCGGATCGGCATCCAGCGCGGCGGCAAAGGCCGCGAACTCGGTGGCTGGCATGGCGGCAGGCCAGTCGGGGCCGGCGGTGAACCGCAGCGTGGTGGCGACCAGCACGAGGTGGCGCATGCGGTCGGGCCGTGACCGGGCCAGTTGCAAGCAGGCGAGGCCGCCCAGGGACCAGCCGAGCCAGTCGCGGGTTGCCGGTAGCGTCATGTCGAGTTGCTCGGCCAGGCCGGGCAGATCGCTCGCCATCGGCACGTCACGGTTGGCGCCGTGACCCGGCAGGTCGACCATTTGTACCGTTCGCGTCACTGCCAGTCGTTCGGCCAGGGGGAGCATGACACGGCTGTCGAAACCCCAGCCGTGGACCAGCGCCAATGGCGGACCGGCGCCGAGGGTGGTGACCCGCAGTGGGTTCATCGTGGCAGCGCCTCGAGGGCTGCGAGCAGGCGGTCGACCTGGGCCTCGTCGTGGGTTGCCGACAGGGTAAACCGCAAGCGGGCGGTTCCGGCCGGGACCGTGGGTGGCCGGATGGCGGTGACCAGCAGGCCGCGCTCCTCCAGGAACTGGCTGGCAGCGAGCGCGCGGTTGGCGTCACCGAGCAGCAGGGCCTGGATCGGCGTGGACGAAGGCAGCAGGTCGAGCCCGAGCCTCTCGGCGCCATCACGGAAGCGCCGGATCAGTACCGCCAGCCGGTCCCGTCGCCACTCTTCATCGGCCGCGATGCGCAGGCTGACCCGGGGCGCGGCGGCGACCGCAGGCGGTAGCGCGGTGGTGTAGATGTACGGGCGCGCCTGCTGGATCAGCGTCTCGATCAGCTCTTCGGAACCGGCGACAAAGGCACCGAAAGTGCCGAAGGCCTTGCCCAGCGTGCCGACCAGCAGTGGCACGTCATCGAGGCCGTACGGCGCGGTGCTGCCACGCCCCTCGGGGCCAGTGGCGCCGAGACCATGGGCATCGTCGACCAGCAACCGGGCGTCGTGCTCGCGGCAGATGGCGGCAAGCTCGGCCAGCGGAGCCACATCGCCATCCATGCTGAAGACGCCGTCGGTAATGACCAGGGACCGGCCCGGCGTGCGCTCCAGCTGCGCGGCCAGGTCGGCCGGGTCGGCGTGGCGGTAGCGCTGTATCCGGGCGCCGGAGAGTCGGGCGCCGTCGATCAACGAGGCGTGGTTGAGGCGGTCGCCGATCACACTGTCACCGCGACCGGCCAGTGCGGCGATGGTGCCGAGGTTGGCCATGTAGCCGGTGGAGAACAGCAGGGCACGCGGTCGGCCGGTGAAGGTGGCCAGTTCCCGTTCCAGCGCGGCGTGTTCGGCGTGGTGGCCGCAGACCAGGTGGGCGGCGCCGCTGCCGCTGCCGCAGCGGGTGGCGGCAGCGGCCAGCGCGGCGGCGATGCGCGGGTCACCGGCGAGCCCGAGGTAGTCGTTGCTGCAGAAGGCGAGCAGGTGGCGGCCGTCGACCTCGAGTTCCGGTCCGGGCACGCCGGTGACAGTACGACGGCTACGGTAAAGCCCTTCGGCCTGCCGGCGGCGCAGGGCCGCGGTGAGTTCGCTCATGCCGGTTCGGGCGCGTTGCTCTCGTTAGCGCAGGCGCTGCCGTAGAGCAGCGGGCCACGGTCGGTGCCACCGCTGTGGTCGTGTTCGGTATGGTCGCTGGTGCGCAGTCCGAGGCGGGCAAACAGGTCGATGTCACGTGCCGGTGCGGCGTTCGGCGTGGTCAGCAACTGTTCACCATGGAACACCGAGTTGGCACCGGCGAGGAAACAGAGCGCCTGCAACTCGTCGCTCATCTGCTCGCGTCCGGCCGACAGGCGCACGACCGATGCCGGCATCAGGATGCGTGCGATGGCGACGGTGCGCACCAGCTCGAACGGGTCGAGATCGGGGACATCGGCCAGCGGCGTACCTGGCACCTTGACCAGGTGGTTGATCGGTACGCTCTCCGGGTGGTGAGCCAGGTTGGCCAATTGCAGCAGCAGGCCGGCACGATCGGCGCGTGTTTCGCCCATTCCGACGATACCGCCGCAACAGACGCTCAGGCCGGCTTCGCGCACGGCATCGAGCGTACGCAGGCGGTCGTCGTAGCCGTGCGTGCTGACCACCATCGGGTAATACTCGGGCGAGGTATCGAGGTTGTGGTTGTAGTAGTCGAGTCCGGCTGCGCGCAGTGCCGTGGCCTGGGTGTCGGTCAGCATGCCGAGAGTCAGGCAGGTCTCCAGTCCCAGCGCCTTGACCTCTTGCACCATGCTGGCGACCAGTTCGATGTCGGCATCGCGTGGGCTGCGCCAGGCGGCACCCATGCAGAAACGGGTCGCTCCGGCCGCGCGCGCCGCATGTGCGGCGGCGACCACTTCATCGAGGGCCAGCAGCGACTCTTTTTCCAGGCTGGTGTCGTGGTGTGCGCTTTGCGGGCAGTAGCCGCAGTCCTCCGGGCAGGCCCCGGTCTTGATGCTGAGCAGGGCACTGACCTGGATGGCGTCCGGGTCGTGATGTTGGCGGTGCAACTCCTGAGCGGTGAACAGCAGATCATTCAGCGGTCGTTCGAACAGGGCGACAACCTCGTCGCGGGTCCAGTCGTGGCGGATGGTCATGGTGTGGTGGCCCTGATATCGTGAAATTGCCCACACGGATCATGCGGGCGTTCAATGGTAGGCGGCAGGAAGCCGCTGTCAACCGCGAAGGATCGCAATGGTTTACAAATGGCTCAATAAGCTCCAGTTTGCCCTGATACCACCCCGCTGTCTGCTCTGCGGTGGCCCGGGGACGGCCCGACATGACCTCTGCCACGATTGCCTCACGGCACTGCCCCGCGTTGCTGTGGCCTGCCCGACCTGTGCGTTGCCACTTCCGGACGCGGCGCCAGTGACCGATTGCGGTCGCTGCCGACAACGACCGCCACCGTTCGCCGCCACTCACGCCGCGTTCAGCTACGGTCCACCGCTCGACCGCCTGATCCAGGAACTCAAGTTCGGTCAGCGGTTGAGCCACGCTCGCCTGCTCGGTGAATTGCTGGCCGGATATCTTGCCGCGCAAAACGGTCCACGGCCGGAACTGCTGTTGCCGGTTCCGCTCCATTGGCGTCGCCAGCGCGGGCGTGGTTTCAACCAGGCACTGGAGCTGGCAAGGCCAGTCGCGCAGAGGCTTGGCGTGAAGCTGTGTGCGGATGGTTGCCGGCGTTTGCGCGATACGGCGGCGCAGAGCGGGCTGAATGCGGACGCACGTCGGCGCAATGTGCGCGGGGTGTTTGCCGTCAAGGCTCCGGTCGGTGGGCGCCGGGTGACCCTGCTCGATGACGTCGTCACCACCGGTCACACGGTCACCGAACTGGCGCGCGCGGTCTTGGCTGCCGGGGCGGAACGGGTCGAGGTGTGGTGCGTGGCGCGCGCCGCGCGTGACTGACCGTCAGGCGTGCAGCGCGTAGTTGGCGATCACACCGATGGTGATGGCGATGCCGAGCCAATTGTTGTTGAGGAAGGCGCGGAAACAGTCTGCCGGTTCACGCTCGGCGATCAGGCGCTGATGGTAGATCATGAACAAGACCGCGACGGCCAGGCTCAGGGCGTAGGGTAGGCCGAGCCCGGCCTGCTGACCGACCAGCGCCAGGTCGAGCACGAGCAGCCCTTGCAGCAGAGCGAGGATGATCAGGTCGGCGTCACCGAACAGGATGGCGGTCGATTTGACACCAATTTTCAGGTCCTCGGACCGGTCGACCATGGCGTACATGGTGTCATAGATGGTCGCCCAGAGGATGGCCGCGAGGTAGAGCAGCCAGGCGAGTGGTGGCAGGGTATTGGCCTGGGCGGCGAAGGCCATCGGCACGGCCCAGCCGAAGGCCGCACCGAGATGCACCTGCGGCAGGAAGGTATAGCGTTTGGCGTACGGATAACTGGCGGCCAGCAGCAGGCCGACGACCGACAGGGCGATGGTCAGCGCATTCATCAGCAGCACCAGGCCGAATGCAACCAGGCTGAGGACGGCGGCAACGGCCAGTGCCTCGCGCGGCGTGACCAGGCCGGCGGCCAGCGGACGATCGCGGGTGCGGACGACGTGCGGGTCGAAGTCGCGGTCGGCGTAGTCGTGGATGGCGCAACCGGCCGAGCGCATCAGGAAGGTGCCAATGACGAAGACCACCAGCACCAGGGTGTCGGGTGTCCCCTCGGCAGCGATCCACAGTGCCCACAGGCAAGGCCAGAGCAGCAGGAGGGTGCCGATGGGACGGTGCATCCGGGTCAGCAGCGCGTAGCGGCGCAGGCGCTCGGGCCACGAGGGTGACGGCGGCGTTGCCGGACTCTTGCGTGGGTCGATCCATTGCGTCTTGGTCGGCATTCTAGACATCACCATAGCGGGTGCGTGTGCCAAGCCAGCGCGCGATCAGCGGCTCAACCGACCCGGGGTGGTTGGCAAGCAGGATCTCGGCACATTGCTGGACGTCGCCGAGCAGGGCCTGGTCACGCAACAGGTCGGCGATGCGCAACTGCAACTCGCCGGTCTGGCGCGTGCCGAGCACCTCGCCCGGGCCGCGAATCTCGAGGTCGCGGCGAGCGATGGCGAAGCCATCCTGACTTTCGCGCAGCACCTCCAGGCGACGCCGTGCATTCTGGCTCAGACCCTCACGGTAGAGCAGCACGCAGAAGCTCTGCTCGCCGCCACGCCCGACGCGGCCGCGTAGCTGGTGCAACTGGGCCAGGCCGAGTCGCTCGGCGTTGTCGATGATCATCAGGGTTGCATTGGGCACGTCGACACCGACCTCAATGACCGTGGTCGCGACCAGCAGGTCGATTTCGCCGCTCTTGAAGGCGGTCATTACCGCTTTTTTCTCCTCGCTCTTCAGTCTCCCATGCACCAGGCCAATGCGCAGATCCGGCAAAGCCTCGGCGAGACCGGCTGCGGTTGCTTCCGCAGCCTCGGCCTCGAGGGCCTCGGATTCCTCGATCAAGGTGCAGACCCAGTAGGCCTGGCGCCCCTCGGCGCAGGCGTCACGCACCCGGGTCACCACCTCGTCGCGCCGTCGCGATGGCAGGGCCACGGTGGTGACCGGCTTGCGTCCCGGAGGCAGTTCGTCGATCACCGACAGGTCGAGGTCGGCATAAACGGCCATCGCCAGGGTGCGCGGGATCGGCGTCGCGGTCATGATCAGTTGGTGCGGGCGGCGTCCACCGTCGACCCCCTTGTCACGCATCGCCAGTCGCTGGTGAACGCCGAAGCGGTGCTGCTCATCGACCACCACCAGCCCCAGGCGAGCGAACACCGGTTCTTCCTGGAACAGGGCATGAGTACCGATGGCCAGCTGGGCGCTGCCGTCAGCCAGCGCGGCCAGCGTGGCGCGACGTTCGCTTTTAGCGCTCCGGCCACCGAGCCAGGCGGTGCTGACGCCAAGCGGCTCGAGCCAGTGGCGGAAGTTGTCCGCATGCTGTTCCGCGAGCAGCTCGGTCGGGGCCACGACCACGGCTTGCCATCCGGCCTCGATCGCTTGCAGTACGGCCGCGGCGGCGACCACCGTCTTGCCCGAGCCGACATCGCCTTGCAGCAGGCGCAGCATGGGCTGGCCACGCGCCAGGTCGGCGTGGATCTCGTCGATCACGCGTGTTTGTGCGCCGGTCAGTGAAAACGGCAGACGGCCACGAAGTGAAGTGAATAATTTGCCCGGCGGTGCCAGTAACGGCGCGGCGTACTGCTGCAACCGTGCGCGCAGCAGGCGCAGGCTGAGCTGGTGGGCGAGCAGTTCCTCGAAGGCGAGACGGCGGCGCAAGGGTTCGGTAGAGGGTGCGGAGGTCTCACCGAGTGGCGGGGCGTGGATGCGTTGCACGGCCTCGGTCAGCGGCGGCAGGTCGTAACGTTGCAGCAGTTCGCGTGGCAGCCAGTCATGGATGGTGACACGGCCGGTGGTGACCAGGTGCAACGCCTGGTTGACCAGGTTGCGCAAGGTGAGCTGGCGCACCCCCTCGGTGACCGGATAGACCGGCGTCAATGTGTCGGTGGCGGCTTGTTCAGACTGGATGCCGAGTCGGTACTCGGGGTGCACCATCTCCAGTCCGGCTGGCCCCGGGCGTGCCTCGCCGAAGCACTCGATCGGCGCGCCGCGCTGAAAGCCCTGCTGCTGCTGGCGGCTGAAGTGGAAAAAACGCAGCGTCAGTGCACCGGTGCCGTCGGCGATTCGGACCAGCAACGCGCGACGCCGGCCGAACTGGACCTGCGCCAGCTCGACTTCGCCACGCACCCGCGCCGCCTGTCCCGGCCGCAGCGTGCCCAGCGACACCAGGGTGGTGCGGTCCTCGTAACGCAGCGGGAGATGGAACAGCAGGTCCTGGAGGCAGTGCAGGTCGAGTCGCGCCAGGCGCTCGGCGACCCGCGGGCCGACCCGGTTGAGCGTGGTCAGCGGCAAGCGCTCGGCGGCCGACGGGGTCTCGTCGTTCACGCGCGCCGCAGTTCGCCCAGCCGCATCAGCTACCCTGCTCGGCGAGCTGCCCGAGCAGGGTAGCCTGGGCGCTGACCGGCCTGCGTCGGCCGGTTTCACAATGCCGGTAGCTGCCGTCGGGCAGCTGCTCCCAGGACTGGACGTTGTCGGTGAGGTAGAGCTCGATGGACTCGTTGATGATGCGTTTTTTCAGCTTCGGGTCCTCGACCGGGAAGCAGCTCTCGACCCGACGGAAGAAGTTGCGGTCCATCCAGTCGGCGCTGGAACCGTAGACCAGCGGGTCGCCATCATTGTGGAAGCAGAAAATCCGCGAATGCTCGAGGAAGCGGCCGACGATCGAGCGTACGCGGATGTTCTCGGAGACCCCGGGGATGCCGGAGCGCAGGCAGCAGATGCCGCGCACGACCAGGTCGATCTTCACTCCGGCCTGGGAGGCGCGGTACATCGCCTGGATGATCTTCGGTTCGACCAGCGAGTTCATGCGCGCGAACACCCGTGCCGGCTTGCCGGAACGGGCGGCCTCGGCCTCGTGCTCAATCAACTCGACCCTGCGCTTGTGCAGCGTGAATGGTGATTGCAGCAGCTTCTTCAGGCGCGTGATCCGGCCGAGTCCGGTGAGCTGCTGGAACAGCTTGTGCACATCCTCGCCGATCTCCTTGTTACAGGTGAGCAGGCCGTAGTCGGTGTACAGGCGCGCGGTACTGGCGTGGTAGTTGCCCGTGCCGAGATGGATGTAGCGGCGCAGCTTGCGTCCCTCGCGGCGCACGATCATCAGCAGTTTGGCGTGAGTCTTGTAGCCAACCACGCCGTAGACGACGTGGGCGCCGGCCTCCTGCAGACGGGTGGCGAGACCGATGTTGGCCTCCTCGTCGAAGCGTGCGCGCAATTCGATTACGGCGGTCACCTCCTTGCCGGCACGGGCGGCGTCGACCAGGGCCTGGACCAGCGTCGAGTCGGTGTCGGTGCGGTAGATGGTCTGCTTGATCGCCAGTACGGCCGGGTCGACAGCAGCCTGGCGTACCAGGTCCTGCACCGGGGAGAACGCCTCGTAGGGGTGGTGCAGTAGCAGGTCGCCCTCGGTGATCGCCTCGACCATGAACTACAAGTGCGTCAGCCGGGCCGGACGGCACGGCGTCAACGGCC
>QNFN01000046.1 GCA_003645555.1 Gammaproteobacteria bacterium
CAGGTCTCGTCTGGCTGGTGGCCGAGGAGACCGACGCTCGTAGCCACCTGCGTGGCCTCAATGCCATGATGGCCGCCCTGGGCGCCCTGGCGTTGTTCGCCTGCATCGACCTGGTACGTTTCCGATTACTGGTAATCGCCATCGGTGTGGTGCTCACCTTCCTGGTAGTGGCGCGCATCCATTCCCTGATTGTCGATGGCCTGCCCGGGCCCGCCACGCGGCTCTACCTGGCCGTGGAAGTGGTGATGGCGGCCGTGTTTCTTCTCTGGCCTCCTGTTTCCGGTTCCTGAGGGGCCTCTATCCCGCCCTGTCGAGACCATGCTCCGACCGGCTGCGCGTACATCACGACCTCGGTCGCACATGCATTTCTACGGTGACAAATTTACGACCCGCCTGTCTCCTGGAGCATGCGTTTTCAACTTCCTGGATCAGAAATCATCGAAGATCAGGTGCTCATGGACATCCATGCACCGACACCGCCCCGAAAGGCCTATTCCAGGCGGCTGCGACCCATCTCTCGGCTACGACCTTTGGCGAACCCGGTCGTTTTCCGGTGTCGTAAGCGAATACAATGGAATAGTGGGTATTTGACGAAGGATATGTATCGCGCAGCTGGATTCACCCGCGCCCTGACTGGAACTCGACACCATGCGACACGTCTTACTTCTCCTCGCCGCCGGCCTGTGGCTGTCTACCGTCGACGCCGCCGAGCGGATCCGTTACGAGGGCTCCTAGCAGACTGTTGAAAAACGTCATGAGCGCAGGTCAGACAAGGCATAAATCAGCGAAACAGCGCAGTTTACTGGTGTAAATGAGCATGTTGAGCCGATTTATAACGCCGTATGACCCAGAGCAATAGTTTTTCAACAGCCTGCTAGACCATCGGCAAGCTCATCTCCAACTCGCAGTACATCTACCGCGAATCCAAGTTCAACGTCAGCACGCTGACTGAAAGCACCGGCGGCGAACAGTGCATCCTGGCCAAGAGCTGTGACATCGGCGGTGTCGCCCGTGAGGTCAAACCGCAGGTCACGGTCCTGGGCGCGGTCAAGACGCTGATCGGCCGGGATGCCCTGGCCGTGATCGTCAGTTCCGACAACCCGGTCGACAACCTGACCCTGGAACAAGTCAGGGATATTTTTACCGGCCAGGTCACCAACTGGAACGCGGTAGGTGGCCCTGATCAACCGATCAAGGCGTACATCGTCAAACCGAACTCGGCCACCTACGGTGTCTTTCGGCAAGCGGTACTCGGTGATGAAGATTACAACGGGGTCAACGTCATCCCGTTCGATGCCAAAATGGTTTCACAGGTAGGCAATGAGAACGGGGCGATCGGTCAGATAAGTGCCTCGTTCCTCGGCAATCTTAAGTCCATCAAGGCCGTCACCATCGACGGCCAGGCCCCGTCTACGGTCAAAGGCGCCTACCCGATCACCCGCCCGCTCTACCTGGTCACCCCGGGAGAACCGGCCGGCGCGGTCAAGGACTACATCGACTGGCTCCTTGGCCCGGAGGGGCAGAAAACCATCAGCCGGCTGTTTGCCACGATCGGGTAGGGTCGCCGCCTGACCGGATCGCGGTCAGATCACCAGGCTCAACCGGGATTTCTGGTTGAATCCACAGCCTCGCCCAGGGAACGGCTGTTGATCGCCGACAGGTAGGTCACTTCGAGATCGGTGCCACGCAGGGTTTTCTTGACCATGCCCTCGAGGTTCGGCCGCTTTTCGTCGGGCGTCTCTCCCTTGCCGATGCCGCCGCCGAATTCGACCAGCAGGTTGGCGCCGTCGCCAAAGGCCGTCTGCAGGTTGGCGTACCACATCACCGGGTGGAACAACTGGAAGAAAAGCCGTGAGCGGATCGCGACCGGATCGGGGTCGTGGTAGCCGCCGGTAAAGTTGGACAGCACGCGCACGCCAGAGAGGTCGAACCCGGTCGCTGCCAGGACGTCACGATAGCAGCGCGCCGCCTCGACCATGTAGTAGGTATGGAAGGCACCCTCGGTTTTCAGGCGCACCGGCCGCTTGCGCGGGAAGTTCTCCGTGACCTCCTGCTCGAGTGCCTCGAGATCCTCACCCTTGCCACCGACCACCGTCTGGTCGGGCAGATTGCAGCCGGCAACGGCACAGTGATGACGTTCGGCCAACGGGCGGATGGCATTGACCTCAAGCGGGAAGGCGGTCATTTCGCCCTCACCGTGGGTGCCCATCAACTCACCGCGTTTCTGTACCAGCTTCAGTGCGTCCTCGAAACTGACCGCACCCGCTGCAACCAGTGCCGAGTACTCACCCAGGCTGTGGCCGGCCGCCATGTTCGGCTTGATGGCGTCATCAGTCAGGTCGCGGAACACCTCCAGGCAGGCGACCGAGTGGGTCAGCAGCGCCGGCTGGGTGTAACGGGTCAGATTGAGCTTCTCCTCGGGGTCACTGAAGGAGAGCTCGGCGATGTCGTAACCAAGGACGCCACTGGCCTGTTCGTAGACCTTGCGCGCGGTCTTGTACTCGCCGTGGAGGTCGCTGCCCATTCCCCGGTACTGCGAACCCTGGCCGGGGAAGAGGAAGAGGATGTTCTGGTCTCCGCTGGACATGGCGTTCAATCCCGGTTGATTGGCGAGGGCGGCAGGATAGCCAGCAGGTCAGTACGAGGCAAGCAGCGACGGTTGCAGGGCCTCATCACCATGAGCAAGGTGCGCGCGCATCGCGGCCTGTACCCAGGGGGCATAAAGGGGCTGCTCCTACACGGGAATGGCACTCCTGCAGGAAGCCCACCCCCGGACCGATGGTCGTTTGGAATGGCGGAGCCGTATCGCGGTGAGCACCCTGAAAGGCATAAAGGCCCGCTCCTACAAGGTGTGGCGCGTGTAGGAGGCCCGCTTCCAGGCCGATCCACCCTGGTCAAGGTCGTATCGCGGCAGGTACCCGTGGGGCATAAAGGCGCCGCGCCTATATTCCGACACCACCCACGTCGGCCAGGACACTGCTGTAGGTCGGACTTCAGTCCGACAGGCTGTGAACCGGTTATGGCTCCATTGTGGGTCGGGCTTGAGCCCGACTTGTCGGGCTGAAGTCCGACCTACACAAATTCCCGGAACCGTCCTGTGGTTACGAGGCCAGCCGTGCGAAAGCGTCAACCACTTCCGGTGGTGCCTGGACCAGTTCGATCAGCACCCCTTCTCCGCCGATCGGTGAAGCCTCGTTGCCTTTTGGGTGGATGAAGCAGATGTCGAAACCGGAGGCCCCCTTGCGGATGCCACCGGGAGTGAAGCGAACCCCGCGGGACTCGAGCCAGGTCACCGCCGCCGGCAGATCGTCGATCCACAGGCCGACGTGGTTGAGGGCCGGGTCCTGCACCTTCGGTTTCCGGTCGGGATCGAGCGGCTGCATCAGGTCGACCTCTACCTTGAGGAGGCCAGAGCCAGCGACTGCGATGTCTTCATCGACATTCTCTTTTTCGCTCTGATAATCACCGCTCAGGGTCAAGCCCAGGGTGTCGATCCAGAGCGTGCGCAGACGACTCTTGTCCAGAGCACCTACGGCGATCTGCTGGATTCCAAGGACTTTGAAGGGTCGGTCACTCATCATATTCTCCGTAATGTCCGCAACGTCATGGTCGCCGGCTACTGTAGGTCGGGCTTCAGCCCGACTGTCGGACTGAAGTCCGACCTACAAAAGACTTCACCGCCTGCCGTTGGCGAGATGGCATCAGTCCCACTTGTCGTGGTGTTTCAGGAACAGTTCCAGCAGCTGCCGTGCGGCAAGAGTCGGTGGCAACCGCCCGGCGGTGACCGCGGCCTCCAGGGCCGGGATCTGCCTGCGCACCTCCGGGTCACCCTGCAGCGCCGTGACCAGGCTGTCGTTCACCTCCGACCACATCCAGGCCCGGGCCTGGGCCGCGCGCCGGGTATCGAATTCGCCACTGGCCTGGAGGGTGTCGCGGTAACTGAGCACCGTCTTCCAGGTCTCGGCGATACCGGTGCCGTCCCGCGCCGAGCAGGTGCGGACCGTCACTTTCCAGTTCGCGGAACGCGGGTGGAGCAGCTGCAATGCGCCGCGATACTCCGCCATGGATCGCCTGGCGGCGGCCTGCAGGTCGCCATCGGCTTTGTTGACCAGGACCAGATCGGCCAGCTCCATGATGCCGCGCTTGATGCCCTGCAACTCGTCACCGCCCCCGGGCAGCAGCAGCAACACGAACATGTCGGTCATCTCGGCGACCCTGGTCTCGGACTGCCCGACGCCGACCGTCTCGACGATGATCACGTCGAAACCCGCCGCCTCGCACAGCAGCATGGCCTCGCGGCTGCGCCGGGCGATACCGCCGAGGGTGTTGCCGGAAGGTGACGGCCGAATGTAGACCTCGCGGCGGCGCGACAGCTCCTCCATGCGGGTCTTGTCGCCGAGGATGGAGCCGCCACTGATGGCGGACGAGGGGTCCACCGTGAGCACGGCCACCCGGTGCCCGGCGTCGATCACGTGGTTGCCCAGCGCCTCGACGAAGGTCGACTTGCCGACCCCGGGTACGCCCGATATGCCGAGTCGCACAGAGTCGCCGGCATGCGGTGTCAGTCGCTGGAGCAGGGCGCTGGCGGCGGCGCGGTGATCCGTCCGCGTCGATTCGATCAGAGTGATGGCCCGCGCCAGCGCGCGCCGGTTGCCGTCGAGGACACCCTTGGCAAGCGCCTCCATTTCCGGATCCAGGTCAGCCACTGGCGACTCCGCCAGCGTCACTCGAACTCCATGATCTTGCTGTCCACGGCCAGGCTGGCGCCAGGTTCATAATTGATCTTGGTGACCACGCCGTCGCGTTCGGCACGCAGGGTATTTTCCATCTTCATGGCCTCGAGCACGGCCAGCTCCTCGCCCGCCTTGACCACGTCGCCCACCTTGACCGCCACCGAGACCAGCAGCCCTGGCATCGGTGACAGCAGGAATCTGGACATGTCGGACGGCACCTTCTCCGGCATGTGGTGCAGCAGCTCGGCAGCACGCTCGGTGACGATCGAGACGTCGGTCTGGGTACCGGCGTGGAACAGGCGGTAGGCCTGCATTTCGCGCTCGACCTGGACGAATACCTGCTTGCCGTTGATGGTGCCGCTGAACAGCAACTGCCCGAACTGCCAGTCGCTGCGCACCGAGTAGGCGTTGCCGGCGTACTCAACGTCGTGCCCACCCTCGGTCGCCACGACGGCGACCGGGTGGTGGTCGCCGTTCATCACCACCACCCAGCGGTTGGTCACGTGACGCTCGTGGCCGCGTAACTGGCCGTCGATCTGGGCCGCGCGGTCGCGGTATCCCCGGTGCACGGCGGCGGCGACAGCGATGATAATCGCCGGATCGTCGTGAGGCAGGTCCTCAGGGTTAAAGCCATCGGGATACTCTTCACCGATCATGTTGGTGCTCATGTTCCCCTCGACGAAGCGCGGGTGCACCATCAGCGCGGAGAGAAAGCTGAGATTGCTGGAGACACCGCGGATGATGAACCTGTCCAGTGCCGCGCGCATGTGGGCGCTGGCCTCTTCCCGGTTGGCACCATAGGTGATCAGCTTGGCGATCATCGGATCGTAGAACATCGACACCTCACCACCCTCGAAGACGCCGGTGTCCACGCGCACATGCGCGTCCTCGGCCGGCGGTTGGTAGCGCACCAGGCGACCGATCGACGGCAGGAAGTTACGGAACGGATTCTCGGCGTAGACCCGGGATTCGATGGCCCAACCGTTGATGACCACATCGTCCTGGGTAAGAGGCAACTCCTCACCGTCTGCCACGCGGATCATCATCTCCACCAGGTCGACGCCGGTGATCAATTCGGTGACCGGATGTTCAACCTGCAGTCGGGTATTCATCTCCAGGAAATAGAAGTTCTGCTCGGCGTCGACGATAAACTCGACCGTGCCGGCAGACTCGTAGTCGACCGCTTTTGCCAACACCACCGCCTGCTCACCCATCCGCTTGCGGGTGGCCGCGTCAAGAAACGGCGACGGGGCCTCCTCGATTACCTTCTGGTGACGGCGCTGCAGGGAACATTCACGCTCGTTGAGGTAGATCACATTGCCATGGCTGTCGGCCATGATCTGGATTTCGATGTGACGCGGTTCCTCGATGAACTTCTCGGCAAAAATGCGATCGTCACCGAAACTGGAGCGCGCCTCGTTGGCGGCCCGTTCGAAACCGTCCCGGCACTCCTCGTCATTGCGAGCGACACGCATGCCCTTGCCACCACCACCGGCGGTCGCCTTGAGCATGACCGGGTAACCGATGCCGTTGGCAACCTCCACGGCGTGCTCGCCATCGCGCAGCACGTCGGTATAGCCGGGGATGGTATTGACCCCGGCCTCATCGGCCAGTTTCTTGGAGGTGATCTTGTCACCCATCGCCTCGATGGCCCGGGTCTTGGGACCGATAAAGGCGATGCCCTCTTTGGCCAGCGCCTCGCAGAATTCTGAATTCTCGGAAAGAAATCCATAACCCGGATGGACCGCCTGGGCACCGGTATCGAGGCAGGCCTGCAGGATTTTCTCTTTCAGAAGGTAGCTCTGCGCCGAGGGCGGCGGACCGATGTGCACGGCCTCGTCAGCCAGTTGCACGTGCAGCGCATCTCGGTCGGCGTCGGAGTAGACGGCCACGGTCTTGATGCCCATCTTGCGCGCCGACTTGATGACACGGCAGGCGATTTCACCGCGGTTTGCGATCAGGATTTTATCGAACACTTTTCTGTCCCTCTGCGGTGCAGGGATGGAGCGCCATTTGCGATGGCATCAGCCAGTGAAAACGGAGGCCAGCCGATACGGCGCCTGGCACTGCCGTGCCCGGAGCCGTCCGGGCCGGGCTTGTCCCGGGTTTCATTACAGCGGAATGTTGTCGTGCTTGCGCCACGGATTGTCGAGCCGCTTGTCCCGCAACATGGAGAGTGAGCGGCAGATGCGCTTGCGGGTGGCATGGGGTGCGATGACATCGTCGATATAGCCGCGGCTGCCGGCGATGAACGGGTTGGCGAACTTGCGCCGGTACTCCTCGGTACGCTCGGTGATCTTCTCCTGGTCGCCGATGTCGTTGCGGAAGATGATCTCCACGGCGCCCTTGGGCCCCATGACCGCGATCTCCGCGCTGGGCCATGCCAGGTTGACGTCGCCGCGCAGGTGCTTGGAACTCATGACGTCGTAGGCGCCGCCGTAGGCCTTGCGGGTGATGACGGTGATCTTGGGCACCGTCGCCTCGGCGTAGGCGAACAGCAGCTTGGCGCCGTGCTTGATGATGCCGCCGTACTCCTGCGCCGTGCCCGGCATGAAGCCCGGCACGTCGACAAAGGTGAGGATCGGGATGTTGAAAGCGTCACAAAAGCGCACAAAGCGTCCCGCCTTGATCGACGACTTGATGTCCAGGCTACCCGCCAGGACCATCGGCTGGTTGGCCACGACACCCACCGGGTAGCCGTCCATGCGGGTAAACCCGATGATGATGTTCTGCGCATGTTCTGGCTGGAGTTCCCAGAACTCGTTGTCATCGGAAACCTTGTGGATCAATTCCTTCATGTCGTAGGGCATGTTGGGGTTATTCGGGATCAGGGTATCGAGCGACATCTCCATGCGATCGGCGCAGTCCGGCGTGGGACGGAACGGCGGCTTTTCACGATTGTTGGCCGGCAGGTAGTTGATGAAGCGGCGCAGCATCAACAGCGCCTCGACGTCATTTTCGTAGGCACGGTCGCAGACACCGGAGATGGTGGAGTGGGTCATGGCGCCGCCCAGTTCCTCCGCGGTCACCTCTTCATGGGTCACGGTTTTGACCACGTCGGGGCCGGTGACGAACATGTAGGAGCTGTCCTTGACCATGAAAATGAAATCGGTCATGGCCGGGGAGTAGACCGCGCCGCCAGCACACGGACCCATGATCAGGGAAATCTGCGGAATCACCCCGGAGGCCATGACGTTGCGCTGGAACACCTCGGCATAACCACCCAGCGAGGCGACACCCTCCTGGATACGGGCACCGCCCGAATCGTTGATGCCGATAACCGGCGCCCCGACCTTCATAGCCTGGTCCATCACCTTGCATATTTTCTCGGCATGGGCCTCGGAGAGCGAGCCGCCGAAAACCGTGAAGTCCTGGCTGAACACGAACACCACCCGACCGTTGATGGTGCCGTAGCCGGTGACCACGCCGTCGCCGGGGATCTTCTTGTCCTGCATGCCGAAATCGGTGCAGCGGTGCTCGACGAAGGTATCCCACTCTTCGAAGCTGTCTTCGTCGAGCAGCAGTTCGATACGCTCGCGGGCGGTGAGCTTGCCACGCTTGTGCTGTGAATCGATGCGCTGTTGGCCACCCCCGAGGGCGGCGGCGTTACGCTTCTGTTCCAGTTGTTCGACGATCTCTTGCATTCCCAATCCCCTTTCGCGCCCCAAACATGCCGCAATCTATAGCTTCGACAGTTAGCTGGCCCCATGTAGGTCGGGCTTTAGCCCGACGCAGACCGTTGTCGGGCTGAAGCCCGACCTACAACAATCAATTTCAAGACTTGCAAATCTGCCTCACGCGGCCGGCTGGCGATTCCGGATGATCTCTAGAACTTCATGGGCGGCCAGCAGGATGTTGGTGCCCGGTCCGTAGACGGCGGCGACACCAAATCCGAGCATTTCATCGTAGTCCTGCGGTGGAATGACACCACCACAAACGACAATAATCTCCTCCGCCCCTTCTTTTTTCAGCCCCTCGATGACCTGTGGAACCAGGGTCTTGTGTCCCGCGGCCTGGGAGGAGATGCCGATCACGTGGACATCGTTCTCGATGGCCTCGCGCACGGCCTCTTCCGGGGTCTGGAACAGCGGCCCGATGTCGACATCGAAACCGATATCGGCGAACGCGGTGGCGATCACCTTGGCGCCGCGGTCATGGCCATCCTGGCCGAGCTTGCAGACCAGCATGCGCGGCCGGCGCCCCTCGTCCTCGGCAAACTTTTGCACCTCCTGCTGGATGGCGGCGAATCCGTCATCGCCCTCGTACGCGGAACCGTAGACACCCGCGATGGAGTGGGAGACGGCCCGGTGGCGGCTGAAGATCTTCTCCAGTGCGTCGGAGATTTCCCCGACGGTGGCCCGTGCCCGGGCCGCATCGATGGCCAGCGCCAGCAGGTTGCCGGTCCCGGTTTCCGCGGCGTCGGTCAGGGCCTCCAGGCTTCTGTTGTGCTCAGCCTCGTCCCGGCTGCCGCGTACTTCTTCGAGGCGCCGGACCTGCGCCTCGCGCACGGCCGTGTTGTCGATATCCAGGATGTCGACGGAGGGCTCTTGCTCCAACTGATAC